>JALFFZ010000111.1 GCA_022777585.1 Bacteroidales bacterium
GCGGCTTGCGGAAATGAGCCACGAAGATTTATGAGAGGATTGACCGATTTCGGAAAGATAAGAAATACAGATACGCCGTTCTGGTATTACGATATGGACTTGCTGCGGGCCACGGTGGACAAGGCCGCCGAGCTTTCCCGCAAATATGGGATAGGTCTGCATTATGCCGTCAAGGCCAATGTGGAGCCTCGTATTGTGCAGTATATCAGTTCAAAAGGCTTCGGCGCAGACTGCGTGAGCGGCAACGAGGTGGTCTTTGCCGCCGAGAACGGATTCAGTCCGGACACTATCGTGTATGCCGGCGTGGGCAAGACTGACAAGGAAATAAATACTGCCCTGGACCTTGGAATCGAGGCTTTCAACTGCGAGTCCATAATGGAGATGCAGGTAATAGATGCTCTCGCTGCCGGGAAGGGCGTCAGGGCCAGGGTATCCGTCAGAATCAATCCCAACATCGACGCGCATACGCATAGATATGTCACTACTGGCCTGTATGAGAACAAGTTCGGCATTTCCCGTCACGAGTTCGATGCCGTAATTAATCTTCTGAAGAATGCGAAGGCATTGGACTTCGCCGGTCTGCATTTCCATATCGGCTCCCAGATTACTGATGTTGAGGAAGTCTATTCACTTGAGTGTGAGCGTGCTGCGGAGATTGTCGGTTATTTTGAGTCGAAGGGCCTGGAGGTCAGGAGCATTGACCTTGGTGGCGGACTTGGCGTGAATTATGACGAACCGGACGAGTTCCCGATGCCTGATTTCGAAACCTGGCTGGGCACTATCTCGGCAAAGTTGCGCAGAAGGCCTGACCAGAGGGTCAGCGTTGAGCCTGGACGTTCTCTGGTGGCTCAGTGCGGCTCCCTCATTACCAGAGTTCTGTTCGTGAAGAACGGGGAAACAAAGGCCTTCCTCATCATGGATGCCGGAATGAATGATCTTATAAGGCCTGCCCTGTACGGCGCCTATCACAAGATCGAGAATCTTTCGGCATTGTCCGAAGGACGGGAGGACGGGCTGCAGCAATATGATGTCGTGGGCCCGGTCTGCGAGTCGAGCGATGTGTGGGGAGCGGGCAGGGAGCTGCCTTTCAGCCGCAGGGGCGACATCATGGCAATCCGCAGCGCAGGAGCCTATGGAAGCGTGATGAGCAGCCGCTACAATCTCAGGGACATAGCGCCGGCGGTGTTTTCTGATGACCTGAAGTAGCCGCAGGGGCATTCAAGGCAAATGTTTGATAATGATAAAATAGTTGCAATATGTTTGAAAATCTGTCGGAAAGGCTTGAGAGATCGTTCAAGATTCTCAAGGGAGAAGGAAAGATTACCGAAATCAATGTCGCCGAGACTGTAAAGGATATACGCAAGGCCCTGCTTGACGCCGATGTCAGCTACAAGGTGGCCAAGGATTTCTGCAACAGGGTGAAGGACAAGGCAATGGGACAGAATGTCCTGACTGCCGTAAAGCCTCAGCAGATGATGGTGAAGATCGTCCACGACGAACTCGCCGACTTCATGGGAAGCGGTGCCGCCGACATCAATGTGAAGGGCAATCCGGGAGTAGTACTCATTGCTGGTCTCCAGGGTTCAGGTAAGACCACATTCTCCGCCAAGCTGGCCAATCTCTGCCGTTCCAAGAAGGGTATGAAGGTCCTTCTTGCCGCCTGCGACGTATATCGTCCTGCCGCCATCGAGCAGTTGAAGGTAATGGGTGAGCAGGCCGGTGTTCAGGTATATTCCGAGGACGGCGTGAAGGATCCGGTGAAAATCGCTCTCAATGCAGTGGCCAAGGCCAGGGCAGAGGGCATCTCAGTAGTCATTGTCGATACGGCAGGACGTCTGGCCGTGGATCAGGAGATGATGGACGAGATTGCCGCCATCAAGAAGGCTGTGAATCCTACTGAGATTCTCTTCGTGGTGGATGCGATGACCGGTCAGGATGCAGTGGAGACAGCGGGCGCATTCAATGATGTGCTTGATTTCGACGGAGTTGTGCTCACCAAGATGGACGGTGACACCCGTGGCGGTGCCGCTCTCTCCATCAAGGCTGTGGTCGGCAAGCCGATCAAATTCATTTCTTCCGGCGAGAAGATCGACGCTCTGGATGTATTCCATCCTGCCCGTATCGCAGACCGTATTCTCGGAATGGGCGACGTGGTCACCCTCGTGGAGAAGGCTCAGGAGCAGTTCGACGAAAAGCAGGCCCGTGAACTGAAGAAGAAACTCGTCAAGAACCAGTTCACATTCATGGACTTCTACAACCAGATCCAGCAGATCAAGAAGATGGGCAACATAAAGGATCTCGCCTCGATGATTCCGGGAATGGGCAAGGCTCTCAAGGATGTTGAGGTGGACAACAATGCCTTCAAGAGCGTGGAGGCCATCATCATGTCAATGACCCCGTACGAGCGTGAGCATCCTGAGTGCATCAACGGAAGTCGCCGCAAGCGCATCGCTGACGGAAGCGGAACCTCAATTCCGGAGGTCAACCGCCTCCTGAAGCAGTTCGAGGGCACCAGAAAACTTATGAAGGGAGCCGTGGACGGCTCTCTGGCTGCCAAACTCAGGAGGAGATAGTTCATCATTTTTGAGATGTGGGCTTTGATATGACAACGAGCGCCGGAAGGATTGTCCTCGCGCTTGCCGGATTCGTATTGCTGGCATCCGCAGCAGGGGCCAGGGAGAAGAAGGAAGTCGTGTACAATGAACAGGGAGAGATAGTCAAGACCGGAATGAATTTCGGCCCTCTCCCGGCAGTGGCCTATGATGCCGACAAGGGCTTCCAGCTCGGAGCAATCCTGAACCTGTACCAGTACGGGGACGGCTCGACCTATCCGAACTATTTCAACCGCTGGTATTTCGAGGCCTCATATTTCACGAAGGGTTCGATGCTCTTCCAGATTCAGCATGACAACAAGAATCTGATTCCGGGGGTGCGCTGGTCCACCGCCGCCTCGTACAACATAGACAAGGCTTTCGACTTCTACGGATTTAACGGCTTCCAGTCCTGTTATGATTACGAAAGGATGGATGTCTCCAATGACAGGAAGGCCATAAAGGGAGGGGCGGAACCTGATGCGGCACTGTACCGCTACAATCCGTACTACCGTTTCAACAAGTCGATTCTCTATGCGAAGACCGATTTTACAGGCCATATCACGGACAACCTGTACTGGGAGGCCGGCTATCATTTCCGCTGGTACAATCAGGACAAAATCGACCGCGCGAGCATCAACAGGAACAAGAACTGGTATGACACCTTCCCTTCCGGACCGGATACCTTCGGCAATGTGAAGGAGGCGGAGATGAGGGATGTCAATGATGTCCGCCCTTATATGCCTACTCTTTTCGAACTCTATCAGGACTGGGG
>JALFFZ010000123.1 GCA_022777585.1 Bacteroidales bacterium
TACCATATTGCTCGTGGATATAGTTCATGCTATATCCCGCCTCAAGCATCTTCATATACTTGAGACGATCTTCATAAGAATGCTTTTTACGCATAACAAAACCCCGAAAGTTTTTTGTCTAACTTTCGGGGTTCATGTCACATTGCTACCCTCTTGTATAACGTGCAGAGCCGTTCGGACTACCACTCAAGGATCTTCTTGAAGTCGTATGACTCCGGATCGGCGATTCCGAGAGCCTTTACAGCCTCATAATCCTCAGGGGTGATGTAGTGAGCTATGTACTTGTAATAGTTCTGGGCTGTACCGGCATTGATATCCACAACTCTCGGTGGAATCTTTCCGGTCTCAGGATCCTGAAGATCAGCAAGATAGAGAGGTGATACATTGCCGTACGCGTCAACATATACCATGCAGCCGGTCTTGCCCTCGCTGAAGAGCTGGTAAACGCCCATTGCGAGCTCGGTGCAGTATGTAAGGTCGTATGCTACAGGGTCCTGGCAACGGACATCGTAACCGATTTCCACCGGACGGCTCTTTACCTTGAGGCCGAGAGCCTTGAATTTCTTCTCGAGAAGGTCATTGAAGAGGACAGCCTTGGAGATCTTTCCGAGCTACGGATGGCCGTGATCGTCATAAGTGAAGTGAATGCCTGCGTCTGCAGCCTCCTTGGCCACACCTGCATCGTGGAAAAGACCCTCTGCGGCAACTACAGTACCGTAGTTGATGCCCATGAGCTTTCTCTTGAGGATGGCTGAGATGGAGAGGCGGATGATCTTGTCGAGAGTCATAGCCGTCTTGTTGAACATCTCAGGAATGATGGTCATCGGGCAGTGGGTAGCCTCTCCGATACCGAGTGCAAGAGAACCGCAGGTACGGCCCATTGCGCTGATTACGAGCCAGTTGCCAGAAGTACGTGCATCCTCGTAAATGGTGCGTGCAAGGTGAGCGCCCTCGTTCTTCGCTGAATTGTATCCGAATGTCGGAGCATTTGCAGGAAGAGGAAGGTCATTGTCAATTGTCTTTGGGCAATGTATGTTTGCAATCGGATAGCCCTTGGCAGTCAGGAACTTGGAAATCCTGTTTGCAGTGGAGGCCGTGTCGTCGCCACCGACAGTCACGAGAAGCTTGATATTGTTGTCCTTGAAGAGGTCAAGGTTGAAGTTCTCCTCAAAATCCTTGTCAGTAGGTTTGAAACGGCTCATTTCAAGATATGAACCACCCCTGTTCCAGAAACGGTCAGCGATGAAGAAGTCGAGATCCTCAGTGCGTGCGTTCTTGCTGAAGAGTCCGGAATAGCCCCCGTGAAGGCCGATTACCCTGTAGCCCTTTGAAAGGAAAGTCTTGGCTACGCTCATTGAAACTGAATTCATACCCGGGGCAGGACCGCCACCGCACAAGATAATTACTGCGTCTTTCATACTTATTGAAATAGTTTTGAATTGAATATTCTGTTTCCGGGTGCAAAATTATCTATTTTTCAGCAAAAAATCCACAAAAAAAGGATTAAATTTGTATTCTGCGAAATTCGGATACCTCTTATAGGTAAAGACGACTTAAATTTTAATGATGGACAGACAACAGGCCGAAATAAGAATCAGGGAAATCAGGGAAATCCTCTGGGAGAACAGCCGCAAGTACTACGTCGAGAACGCTCCGACAATGAGCGACTATGACTATGACCATCTGATGTATGAGCTTGAGGCGCTTGAGAATGAGTATCCGGATCTTGTTACGCCGGATTCCCCTACGAGACGTGTCGGCAGCGATCTCGAGAACAAAAGTCAGACAGGCAAGGTTCTCGTCAGTGCGAGGAAGGATTTCGAGCAGTATCCGCATAAGTATCCGATGCTCTCTCTTGGCAATACATACAATATCGGTGAGATTGAAGATTTCGTCGCAAGAGCCTCAAAATCAATAGGAAAACCGTTCACATTCTCCTGTGAGCTGAAGTTTGACGGCACGGCAATCTGCCTGACCTACAGAAATGGGGAGCTTTACAGGGCATTGACAAGAGGAGACGGCGTCATTGGTGACGATGTGACCGACAATGTGCGGAAAATCAGTAACATACCGACACATCTGAAGGGCAGCGGCTATCCGGAGGAATTCGAGATTCGGGGTGAAATCCTGATGCCATACGAGTCATTCGACAGGCTGAACAAAGAGAGGATTGACAATGAGGACGCGCCTTTCGCCAATCCTCGCAATGCAGCTTCAGGCTCACTTAAACTGCTTGACCCTGAAGAGGTTGGCAGAAGAGGACTCTGGTGTACACTGTACCATATCCCAAGCCCTGATACCAATTTCGTGACTCATGACGATGCTATGCGCGCAGCCGCTTCATGGGGGCTCCCGATATCCGACAAGCGCCGGATCTGCCACGGCATCAACGAAATCGAAGAATACATCAGCTATTGGGACAGGGAAAGGAAGTTCCTTCCGTTCGCCACAGACGGCATTGTAATAAAAATCAATGAGTTGGAATACCAGACAGAGCTCGGTTACACTTCCAAGTTCCCGAGATGGGCCGTGGCTTACAAATTCCATGCTGAGAGGGCGTTGACCAAACTGGAATCAATTGATTATCAGGTAGGAAGAACTGGGGCTGTAACACCTGTCGCAAATCTTTCACCTGTCCAGCTTTCCGGGACTGTAGTCAAAAGGGCAACGTTGAACAATGAGGATATGATGGCCCAGATGGATATCCGTGTCGGGGACTACGTGTATGTGGAGAAAGGTGGGGAAATAATCCCGAAAATCACGGGCGTCGAGCTTTCAAGGCGTCCTGAGTCCTCCAGTGTCCCGGAGTTCCCGAAGGTTTGTCCGGATTGCGGCACTCCTCTGGTCAAGGAAGAAGGAGAGGCGAAGTATTTCTGCCCGAACATTGACGGATGCCCTACCCAGATCAAGGGCAAGATGCTGCATTTCCTCGGGCGCAAGGCTATGAACATTCTCGCAGGAGAAGCGACGGTTGAGCAGTTGTACGGCCTTGATCTGGCAAGAACTCCGGCCGACCTGTATGACCTTGGGAAAGATGACCTCCTCCAACTCGAAGGCTGGAAGGAAAGGTCTGCTGAAAGGTTTCTGAACAGTCTGAAGGACAGTCGCAAAGTGGGATTCGAGCACGTGCTGTTTGCAATAGGCATCAGATATGTCGGTGAGACGACGGCCAAGTCTGTAGCGAGATATTTCGGCAACATTGACCGTATCGCTTCTGCCACCAAAGAGGAATTGCTGGCTGTTCCGGACATAGGGGACGTAATCGCCGACAGCATATTCAACTATTTCAGGGATGAAAGACATCTCATTGAGATACAGCGGCTTAAGGCTGCCGGTCTGAAGTTTTCGATTGACGAACCGGCGGAAAACCTTTCTGCTGCCCTTGCCGGCAAGACTATTGTCATATCAGGAAACTTCAGCATTTCCAGAGATGAGATGAAAGCCCTCATCGAGAAGAACGGAGGAAAGAACAGTTCCTCCCTCAGTTCGAAGACTACCTACCTCCTTGCTGGTACGAAACCAGGACCGGAGAAGATGAAGAAGGCTGCTGACATAGGCATTGAAGTAATTGATGAAGAGACTTTTATGAGGATGTTGCCAGGCCATGTGGAGACCACTGTACAGACAGCAGACGGATCCGTTTCCGGCCAGGACAATGCAGCTGAGGCTGACTTCCCTGCTGACCTCTTCGGTGGAATGATTTAGATATTGAAAATGGGAATCAGAACGAAAGTAAGAAGATTCAAGGAATACCTGTCCGACGATATATGGAACGAGAATGTGGCCAACCTCTCAAAGGCAAGGGCCCGTCTCGTGAAAGACCTCCGTGTCATCGTTGTCACGGCCAAGACATTCTCGGCGCAGAAGATCGGTTTCCAGGCAGTTGCATTGAGTTTTTTCTGCACAATGGCAGCCGTGCCTTTCATTGCAATAGCCATTGCCATTACCGGCGGAATCGGTCTGGACGGCACACTCAAGCATGTGATTTCGACTTATATTACGAATCCGCAGGCTGTGGATACCCTCTTCGGCTTTGTGGACAACATCATCAACACGGCCAAGTCCAGCACATTGGGAATGCTCAGCGCCCTCCTCTTCAGCTGGCTCGTAATATGGATGATGATGTGCGTTGAATCCGTATTCAACAATGTCTGGAAGGTGAACAAGTCCAGGAAAATGGTCAAGAGGTTCTCTTTCTACCTCATAATTCTGGTGCTTGCCCCTTTCATTGTCCTGCTTTTCTTCACTGGCTCTGTCGTCTATTCGAGCCTCCTGGACATTCTGGTTCCGAGCGGCGTGGCATTCTCGGCCGGAATCAAGTCATTCCTTGGCTGGGTCGTATTCGCCATTGTGTCTGTAATGACATTTTCGGCAATGTACAAGTTCATCCCGAACTACCCTGTCACATACAGGAATGCATTGAAGGCTGCGGTATTCTCGGGTCCCGTATTCACATTGATGCAATATCTCTTCCTTGAGACACAGATTTTTGTGACCAGGCTCAACGCCATCTACGGTGCTGTTGCCGCCATACCTCTTTTCATGTTCTGGCTGAACTTCGGGTGGTTCATCATTCTCATCGGTGCCGAGCTCTCCTACGCTTTCCAGAATGTAAACAAGTACAATATTGAGACAGCGTAATATGGGAGCATCGGAATTCACACAGCGAGATTACGAAATCATTTCGAGGAGCTATGCGGACCTGAAGGAGGTTGCCCGCAAGAGATGCACCGGCGAAAATGAGCTTGAGATAGTCCAGAAGGCATTTGAATTCGCCAATGAGGCTCATAAGAATGTCCGCAGACGTTCTGGTGAACCCTATATTCTCCATCCTATCGCCGTTGCCAGAATCGTGGTCGGAGACATTGGCCTGGGATGCAAGTCCATAGCGGCTGCCCTGCTGCACGATGTCGTGGAGGATACGGCATTCACTTCGGAAGACATAAGGAACCTTTTCGGGGACAAGATTGCATCCCTCGTCGACGGCCTTACCAAAATCAAGAATGTGCTTGAAAATCAGGAGAAAAAGGGCAATGATGCTACTGAGAGCATGCAGGCTGAGAACTTCAAGAGAATCCTCCTGACACTCAATGACGATGTGCGCGTCGTCCTGATAAAACTCGCAGACAGGCTCCACAACTGCCGCACAATTGAGTATATGCCTGAGTACAAGAGGGATAAGATTCTCAGCGAGACAATGTTCATCTTTGTTCCACTCGCTCACCGCCTTGGACTCTATGGTATCAAGTCCGAGATGGAGAATATCTGGCTGCGCTATAAGGAGCCTGAGGCATACAACGACATCAGCGCCAAGATCAACAGGGATATATCAGACAAGGAAAAGAGCATTGACGAGTTCATTGCGCCCATTGAGAAGGCCCTCGCGGATGCCGGATTCAATTTCCGCATAAAGAAAAGGGTGAAGACACCTTATTCCATCTGGCACAAGATGGAGACCAAGCACGTGCCTTTCGAGCAGGTCTATGACCTCTATGCAGTCAGAATCATTTTCACTCCGAATCAAGGATCCACAGAGTCCGAGAGAGACCAGTGCTATCACGTGTTTTCAATAATTACAGGCATTTACCGCTACAAGCCTGATCGTGTAAGGGACTGGGTGAAACACCCGAAAAGCAACGGTTATGAAGCCCTGCACTGCACCCTCATGAGCATGAGAGGCTTGTGGATCGAGGTCCAGATCCGTTCCAAGAGGATGGATGACATCGCAGAGAAGGGAATTGCCGCCCATTGGGCATACAAGCAGGATGGATACATCGGGGAGAATGACAGCGAGATGGACAAATGGCTGTCAAAGGTCAAGGAAATCCTCGTCAGCCCGGACGTGAATGCTCTCGAGCTCCTCGATATCATACATAACGATCTGGTATCCACCAATATAATGGTATTCACCCCGAAGGGAGAGCAGAAATCCATACAGAAAGGAGCGACCGCCCTCGACTTCGCCTATATGATTCATACAGAGATTGGTCACAATGCGATTGCGGCCAAGGTCAATATGAAACTCGTGCCTCTCTCCACAGTCCTGAAGACCGGCGACCAGGTGGAAATCATCACGGCTGAGGATTCGTCTCCCAAGACCGAATGGCTGGACTTCCTTCAGACAAGGCACGCCAGAAACATAGTAATGGACTGGTTCAGGACGGACAAGACGCGTTATGTCAATGCAGGCAAAGCCTCCCTGACAGAGCAACTTGAGACACTCGGAGCCAAATATGACGAAATTACTGCGAGAAATCTGGCCTCCGCCCTGGAACTGAAGAATCCTGAAGAAATGCTCTTCAGATACGGTATCGGCTTCATCAAGCCGGCAAAGATTGCCGAACTCGTTGGCAAGCGCAAGGAGAAAGGCTTCTGGCATCTCCCCTGGAGCTTCAGATGGCCAAGTTCCGGCAAGGAATATGTCATAAATGATGACAATGACGGGCTTCATTACATCATTTCAGACTGCTGCAGGCCGATTCCGGGCGACCCGGTAGTGGGATTCCGCAATCCGGACGGCACGGTTTCTGTCCACAAGAAAACCTGCCGGATTGCCGGCGAGATGGCTTCCAAGCACGGAAACCTTATTGTGAAGCTCAGATGGGACAGCTCGAAACAGACTGCGTTCCCTGTCAGAATCATGTTGAAGGGAATTGACAGAATCGGTCTTCTGAATGAAATCACGGGCTATATTTCCGTAGCCATGGGCGTGAATATGAGAAAACTCAACCTCAGTACCGAGGACGGCATATTTGAAGGCTATATCGATATGCTTGTGCACGACAGGGCCGTACTTGAGTCAATGATAGACAACCTTAAGAATATCAAAGGCATACAGGATGTTATGCGTACAGAGATTTAGAATATGAACAGAAAATTTGCAAGACTTATTCCGGCTATCCCGGTGGTACTCGTGCTCGGCTCAATGCTGTTTTCGCATTCCTGCGCGAACACGTCCACACCTCCGAGCGGCGGAGACAAGGATACCATACCGCCGATTATCATTGGCCTCAATCCCCTTCCCGGTTCGGTCAATGTACCGCGTCACAAGACAGAGATTGCCATCACATTCAATGAGTATGTCACTGTTAAGGACCCCAAGTCAATATTCCTCTCCCCTCCTCTCGAGAAGACACCGCGTTACAAGATGAGAGGAAAGTCGCTTATTGTATATTTCGAGTCTGACCTTGACTCCAACACCACATACACCCTTGATCTGACCAATGCCATCGCGGACAACAATGAGGGAAACATGTTCCCGGGTTACACCCTGATGTTCTCCACAGGAGAGAGCATAGACTCTATGGCAATGACGGGTACCGTCCTGGACTGCAGCACATTGCAGGCAATGAAGGGGGTGACTGTAATGCTTTACAAGGACCTCAGTGACTCGGCCATTTTCAAGCACAGGCCGGATGCCGCCGTCAAGACAGATGACTGGGGGTATTTCTCGCTCCGCAACATTGCTGATACAACATATCGGCTCTATGCCGTGAAGGATGAGAGCTCCAACAATATCTATGATCCGGACAATGACCGTATTGCATTCATTGACAGTATAATACGCCCGAAGATGATTGCCTCCGACGACCTTCCGGAGCTCAAGAAATACGATATGAAGGACACTGTCAAATGTATGGCCAGAAAGTCTGAGCACGAGTTGCTGATGTTCCGTGAGAAGCCATCCAAACAGTTGATTGTCAATAAGGTAAGAAAAGATTCCCGTTCCGCCTACATTACATTTATGGCGCAGAATGCACAGATTGACACGATGTGGGTGCGCGGCTTTCCTGCGAACAGGCTCATTACCCAGTTCAACATTGAAAGGGACAGTCTCGAAATCTGGGTCAATGACAGGAAGCGTATGCCAGACACCCTTCACCTCTATGTTGACTATCTGAAGACAGACACCCTCGGGACCCTCTCCCCTTTCACAGAGCACGTGAAACTTGTGGCGGAAAAGACTGAAAGTAAATCCAAGAGTTCAAGGAGAGACATCAAGCACGAGGACACTACCTGCGTGATGAAGGTCACGGCTGAACCTGAGAACGTGGAGCAGTACGGATTCGGAATCGAGTTCAACTACCCGATTATCTATGAGAATTTCGACTCGCTCACCCTTACTGCAACTGACCCGAAACAGAGGGACACGAAGATGAAGTTCAATGTGGAGCGTGACAGTCTCAACCTGAGGAAATACACTCTCCGGCCAGATGGCAAGCTGATGCCGGGATACGAGTACAAGCTCAAGGTTCCATACCGTAAGTTCCGGGATATCAATGGTTTCTACAATGACAGCACAGAGGTCAAGGTATCATTGCCGAAGGATGAGAAGCTGAGCTCATTGACATTGAACCTGACAGGCGTATACAACAGATATATCATTGATTTGCTGAATGAAAAACGCGACAAGGTGCTGCGTTCTTACATAATCGATGCAGATGCGACATTGATTTTCCCTTATCTCAAGGAGGGAAAATATTCCATCCGAATCACAGAGGATCTGAACCGCAACGGCATTGTGGATACCGGCAATCTCCTGGAGCACAGACAGCCGGAAAAGGTGAAGTTCTTCAAGCTGAAGGATGGCACATTCCTCATCACGGTCAAGGAGTCCACAGAGATGGAGCAGAGAATCGATGTTGCTAAACTGTTTGATAATTAATCATTTGGAATGAGCAGAAAGATTATATGCATTATTTTCGCCTCCCTGTTTACATGTCTGGTTCCTATAAACTCCGAGGCAAGGAAGCAGAAGAAGGCGTTGTCTGATTCCACGGCAGTATCAGTTGCTGACACATCCAGGCTGGAAGTTGCCGCTGACAGCATTGCAGGCCGCCTCGACAGCTTGGCTGCCGCGTCTCTGGACAGCATTGACCTTGTTCCGCTATTCTCGGACGAATATCTCGACACTGTGAAGATGAAGAAGGCCAAGTCCATCAACGACTATACGATGATTGGCGTGCAGTACGGAGTCTCACTCAGCCAGATGCGTTTCAACCCTACAAAGAGGCAGGGAATGCTTATCTCGCCTTACAATTTCGGAATCACCTATACCCGCTATGGCAAGATGTTCGGCTATATGCCTTATTTCGGTTTCCAGACCGGTGTTCTCTTCGGTCAGGACGGCTATGTATTCAAGAAGAACAAGGAGACAGGAGACTACAATGAAAGCGTGGACGGGGCTACCAAGGCTGTTTACAGCTATGCAGAAGTGCCATTGCTTGCGCATCTCCACATTGACGTATGGCATCTGAAACTTATTGTGAATCTTGGACTTTACGCGGGCTACAGGCTGGAAGTCGAGAGAGAGGGTGAACGTCTCGACCCTCAATACGCCAATACTTTCTATGACTATGACAGGCGTTTTGACTATGGCGCAAAGGCAGGGGCGGGCATAGGTCTGATTCTTGATCCGATTGAATTTCATATCCAGGCCACCTACAGGGCCTCTCTCGGTTCTCTCTACAGGCCGAACTATTACAGCGAGTATTATTACCGCTTCGCCTATCCGTCTGACATTCTCATAACGGCAGGCATACATATTCAGCTGACCAAGAGGACCGGAAAGACCAAGGCAGCTCTTAAGAAAGAAGCTAAAGCATTAATTTACAATGATCAGGAAAATCCAGGCGCAAATCGGTAGCGTCAAGATTGGCGAGGACTGCCCCATCGCGGTCCAAACGATGTGCAATACGCATACCTACAATGTGGAAGAGACTGTAGCTCAATGTCATAGAATGGCTGGGGCCGGGGCGGACATAATCCGCATCACGGTTCCGGGCAAGGCTGATGTTCCGAAAATGAAGGAAATACGTGACATTCTCAGGTCTGAGGGCATCCGAACTCCGCTCGTGGCCGATATTCATTTCTCTTCCGAGACAGCCATAGCTGTCGCTCCTTACGTGGAGAAAGTGAGAATTAATCCCGGCAACTTCCATAAGGATTTCGACGAAGCTTCCAGGCAGCTTGCAAGGCTTCTCGAAGTCTGCAAGGCGAACGGTACAGCTATTCGCATCGGTCTTAATCACGGCTCGCTTGGAGACAGAATCACAAATCTCTACGGCAATACACCACAGGCTATGGCCGAGGCTGCCATGGAGTGGATAAATCTCTGTAAATCAAACGATTTCTACAATATTACAATAAGCCTCAAGTCAAGTAACACTCTTGTTATGACGGAAGCATACCGCTGTCTGTACCGAAAAATGGAGGAAAGCGGGGTAATCTTCCCTCTTCACGTCGGAGTGACCGAGGCCGGCAACGGAGATTCGGGCAGGATCAAGTCCTGCGTCGGCATTTCAGCCCTGTTGTCCGAGGGAATCGGCGATACTCTGAGGGTCTCACTTACGGAGGACCCTGTCAATGAGATTCCGGTAGGACGATACCTGGCTTCACGATATGACGGCAAGCTCAGGTCATCGCTCCGTTCAATTCAAGTCGAGGGCAGGAAGGCCAAGGCCGTCTATGAAGCCCCGGACCGCGAGCGTCTCATTCTGGATTTCTCCTGCGATTTCGGCAAAAGACTGCTGGACAAGGAATTGGACGAAGTGAAGATTTCCGGTACATATATGTCTGAAGACGGTCCCGTGGACATTGTCTCATCCGGAATCGGCTCATATCTCGAAGATGAGCTTATGCAGGCAGCCAGAAGGCGTTTCTACAAGCCTGAATACATTGCCTGCCCCGGCTGCGGAAGGACGATGTACAATCTCCAGGACGCATTCGAGAAGGTCAAGGCCAGGACCGGCCATCTGAAGAACATTGTCATTGCAGTAATGGGCTGCATCGTCAATGGTCCCGGCGAAATGGCAGATGCAGACTGGGGCTATGTCGGCGAGGGCAACGGGAAGGTCTCAATCTACCACGGCAAGGAGCCGGTTCTCCGTCACGTTCCAGAGGAGGAGGCAGTTGACCGCCTGGTAGAGCTGATTGAGAAAAATCATGAGATTGATATTGCATAGAGACAGTCTCTATCTCTAAAATATTGAATATCATTGCTTATCTGTCACTCGCCTGGCGAGGATAAATCTAATGCTTGAAGCCTTTGGCCAGACCACCCTCGCTGGTCTCCTTGTAAAGCGAAGGTATATCGTGTCCGGTCTGCCTGAGGACTTCCACGACCTTGTCGAACGAGACGCGGTGCTTTCCGTCCGAGAATGCCGCATAGAGGTTGGCATCCAGGGCCCTGGTAGCTGCAAAGGCGTTCCTCTCGATGCATGGAATCTGAACCAGTCCGCAAACAGGATCGCAGGTCATGCCAAGATGGTGTTCCAATGCCATCTCGGCAGAATATTCTATCTGTGAAGGACTTCCGCCGAAGAGCTGGCAGGCCGCAGCAGCAGCCATCGCGCAGGCGACACCCACCTCTCCCTGGCAGCCAACATCGGCACCCGAAATTGAAGCATTCTGCTTCACGACATTTCCAATGATACCGGCGGTAGCCATTGCATGAAGAATCCTCTTGTCCGTGAATTCGTGTCCCTTGTAGAGATGATAGAGAACGGCCGGAACAACTCCGCTGGCACCGCAGGTAGGAGCCGTAACTATCTGACCGCCGGATGCATTCTCCTCGCTGACAGCAAGTGCGTATGCATAGACAAGTCCTCTTGTCTGAAGTGATTTCTTATAACCGGTAGCTTTGACGTAATATGTAGGTGCCTTTCTGGCGAGATTGAGCGGACCGGGCAGAACACCCTCGTGGTCGATTCCCCTCTCCACGGCAGCCTGCATCGCCTTCCATGCCTCATTGAGATAATCCCAGATGTCAGCACCTTCGCATTCTCCTACATACTCCCAATAGCTTCGTCCCCTGTCCTCGCACCAGCACTGAATGTCCGAGAGTCTGTCGAGATCATAAACAGGGGCGGTCTCGAATCTGTCTCCCTTGAACCCTTCAGACAGCGCTCCCCCTCCGACACTATATACCGTCCAGTCTCCGCTGACATTGCCATTGCTGTCCAATGCCTTGAAGTTCATTCCGTTAGGATGGAATGGCAGAAATACGGAAGGCTCCCATATTATCTCAACAGGTGCCGCGGATTCAAGCTCGTCAATGATGGAGACATCCGTCATGTGCCCCTTGCCGGTAGCCGCCAGGCTTCCGTACAATGTAACCTTGAATGAGATTGCCTCCGGATGCTCTGAACGGAATATTCTCGCCGCCAGCATAGGCCCCATGGTGTGGCTGCTGGACGGGCCTCGGCCTATCTTGTAAAGTTCCTTGAGTGATTTCATATCATTTGTTTTCCTTTTTCAATTGTTGTCCCTCTGCCCGGAGATTCAGGCTTCATGCATACGGCTCAGGATCAGTCCCTGCAAAGCCTTGATTTCCATATATTTGGGCGTATCCTCCACAAATGCCGGCACAAGTTCCCTGACCTTGCGGTAAAGCATTGACGAAGCCGGAGATAGCTTATTTCCCACCTTGAGGCAGTCCACTGCCTGCGCCAATGCCATAAGATGTATGGCCAGCACCTGGCTGCAGTTCTCGACCACCTGGGCGCAAATCAGTGCAGAGTTGGTGCCCATACTTACAACATCCTGATTGTCATTGTTGTTTGGAATCGAGTGGACGTACATAGGGTTGGAAAGGGTCTGGCATTCGGCTGTCGTGGACGTGGCCGTGAACTGGCAGGCCTGCATACCATAGTTCAATCCGAGCACACCGAGGTTCAGGAACGGTGGAAGTATGCCGTTGATTTTGTCGTGGAAAAGGTAGTTCATCTGCCTTTCGGCCAGCATTGTCATCCTGGTAAGGGAGATTTTCAGCTTGTCCATCTCATAGGAAATGTAATCTCCGTGGAAATTTCCGCCGTGATAGACATTGCGGCTCTCCTTGTCCACAACAGGATTGTCATCGACTGCATTGACCTCATCCTCAAGCACTTGCCTCGCAGATTCGATCTCCTCATACACAGGCCCCAGGATTTGCGGAATGCATCTTAGCGAATAATATGGCTGGACTTTCTTATCGAAAACCTTTTCCTCGCTCTTATGGAAGAGTTCCGCCTGACGGTCTCTGAGAAGGCCGCTACCTGCAGAGAAGTTCCTCATCATTGAGGCAATCCGGATCTGGCCCGGATGATGTTTCATCCCGTTCAGCACACCGGACATGAAATCGTCGTACGAGGAGACCGTCTCATTGAGCATTACCGACTGAAGCACAGACCATTTCAGCATTCTCGAAGCCTTGATCCAGTTCACTATGCCGATACCTGTCATCACTGCCGTGCCATTGGTTACGGCAAGGCCTTCCCGTATATGCATCCTCAGAGGCTCAAGACCATTCTCCGCCAGAACCTCCGCAGACGGACGGATTTCCCCCTTGTACGAAACCTCGCCCTCGCCAATCAATGCCAATGCGAGATGGGCAAGCTGCACAAGGTCACCGCTGGCTCCTACGCTGCCGTGTCTTGGAATGACCGGGCATATGTCCCTGTTGATGAATTCCGCGAGCAAGTCCACAAGGCTGACGTGAACTCCTGAATGCCCCTGCAGGAAGGTCATGAGTCTGGAAATCATGGCCGCCTTCACGCAGATATCCGGCAGCCTCTCCCCCGCACCGGTGGAATGGCTCCTTATTATATTGTACTGTAATTCATTAAGATGTCCGTCATCAATCCTCCACTGTGCCATCGGCCCGAATCCGGTATTGATTCCGTAAATGACCTTGTCCCTGGAGAAATCCTTCAGGAACTCGTAGCTTTCGATGACCCTGGCACGCATTCCGGCTGCGATCTCAATCTTCTCCCCGCCATAAAGCACAGCCTCGATGCTGTCCAATGTCAGTCTTCCGTCTATTGTAATCATTGTCAATGAATTTTTGCGGACGCAAATTTACACAATCATTTCAGCATAGACAAAAAAAAGAGGCAGACATTTCTGTCAGCCTCTCAGTTGTCAGAGCGACTCAAAGATTACTTTGTGATGACGCGAGCCATCTCGAGAACCTTGTTTGAGTAACCCCACTCGTTGTCATACCAAGCGCAAACCTTTACGAAGGTGCCGTCGAGCTGGATACCTGCCTTCTCATCGAAGATGGAAGTGTGGGAGTCGTTGCGGAAGTCGGTAGAAACGACAGCCTCATTGGTGTATCCGAGAACGCCCTTGAGCTCGCCCTCAGAAGCCTCCTTCATAGCAGCGCAGATCTCCTCGTAGGTGCACTCCTTCTTGAGCTCTACAGTGAGGTCAACGAAGGAAACGTCAGAGGTAGGAACACGGAGTGACATACCTGTGAGCTTGCCGTTGAGCTGAGGAAGAACCTTGCCTACAGCCTTTGCAGCACCTGTTGAAGAAGGGATGATGTTCTCGAGGATACCGCGGCCACCTCTCCAGTCCTTCTTTGAAGGGCCGTCAACGGTCTTCTGGGTAGCGGTAGCAGCGTGAACGGTAGTCATGAGACCGCGGACAATGCCGAACTTCTCGTCGAGAACCTTGGAAATAGGAGCAAGACAGTTGGTTGTGCAGGAAGCGTTGGAAATGATGTCCTGACCTGCATAAGTCTTGTCATTGACACCGTATACGAACATTGGCGTAGCGTCCTTTGAAGGAGCGGACATGATGACTTTCTTTGCGCCAGCCTCGATGTGCTTGCGAGCCTTCTCGTCAGTAAGGAAGAGACCGGTTGACTCAACAACAACCTCTGCACCAACCTCGTTCCACTTGAGGTTTGCAGGATCCATCTCAGCGGTGAGGCGGATCTTCTTTCCGTTTACGATAAGAGTGTTGCCCTCTACAGAAACCTCACCCTTGAATGCTCCGTGAACTGAGTCATACTTGAGCATGTAAGCGAGATAATCCGGATCGAGAAGATCGTTGATACCTACAACCTCGATGTCGTTGGAGAAATTCTCAACGGCTGCGCGGAAAACCATACGGCCGATACGACCGAATCCGTTAATACCAAGTTTTACCATTTCTAATTGAATTATAAAATTAAGTTATACTTTGATTTCAAAATCATCCGGGAGTTTCTCCCTTCAAAATCAGTGCAAAAATACACCAAAAAATTGAATTATTATATATCTTTGTGCGGTTTTTTTGGTCAAAAGCGAAACTATATCGTTTAATATGAACATATTACTGACAAATGACGACGGTTTCCGCGCCAAGGGCATACACGTTCTGGCAGAAATCATGAGCAGCTTCGGCGATGTAACTGTCATCGCCCCGAAGAAGCACCAGTCCGGAATGGGAATGGCGGTATCCCTCGGATTCAAGCAGGTGGCCTACAAGGAGCTTCCTGAAGAAGGTCCCGGGACCTGGTCCTATCTTGACGCCACACCTGCCAGCTGTATCAAATACGGTCTTAATTTCCCGTTTCTCGAGCACAAGCCGGACGTCATAGTAAGCGGAATCAACCACGGTTCCAATGCGGCTTCGGCTTCCTGCTATTCCGGCACCCTCGGAGCAGCCAGGGAAGGTGCCCTGAACGGAATCCTTTCGATAGGCGTGTCCCTCGACTCGCTCAATCCGGATGCCGATTTCAGCGCCGTCAGGAAATTTTTTCCGGAGATTTTCAGGAACATCCTGGACTCTGATCCGAAGAAATCAGGGATTTACTACAATGTCAATTTCCCCTGTATTCCGACAGCCCGGATCAAGGGCGTACGCCGTGCCTGCCAGGGCAAAGGCGTATGGGTCAGGGAGTTCCGCGAATGGGACCCGGAACGGCTCAGACATCACGGCATAACTCCCGAGATGCTCGGCCAGTCTTCGGAGGCCATAGTCGAACCGGGAGAGAAACTATATATGATGGTGGGCGACTTTCAGGATGACCCGACCAATACAAGTCAGGCTGACCACCACCTTATGGCCGAGGGTTACATCGCCGTCTGCCCATGCATGATAGATTCCACGGACTACGAGGTGGCGGAGCAGTTGGAGATAGACAGAAACTTTGCGGAATAATCAGACATTCAATGAAATACTATATCATAGCGGGCGAAGCTTCCGGTGACCTTCACGGCTCCAATCTGATGAAGGGCCTTTATGCCCGCGATCCGGAGGCCGATATCAGATTCTGGGGAGGCAATCTCATGAACGAGGTTTACAAGGCCAATCAGAGCGGCGAAGGACTTGTCCAGGACTATAAGGACGGGGCTGTGATCGGTTTCGTACAGGTCCTTTTCAAGGCCAGAGCCTATGCCGGCAGGTTCAAGCGCTGTTTCGCAGACATTCTGGAGTGGCAGCCGGACGCCGTGATTCTCATAGACTTTCCGGGCTTCAATTTCCGCGTTGCAGAATTTGCCCACAAGCAGGGATTCAGGGTATTCTACTACATTGCACCCAAGGTCTGGGCCTCCCGGGAGAGCAGAGTGAAGAAAATCAAGGCTTATGTGGACAAACTCTTCATTGTCTTCCCGTTTGAAATCCCCTATTTTACCAGTAAGGGCGTGGATTTCATCTACAAGGGCAATCCCCTGCTTGATGCGGTGGACAACTCCCCGATGATGAAGCAGGGCAGGGAGGAATTCCTGAAGTCCAACCATCTTGAGGACAGGCCTTCCATCGCCCTGCTGGCAGGTTCGAGGAACGGTGAGATCTCTTCAATGATGCCGACTTTCGCCGAATTTGCCGACAGACTCAGAAAAATACCGGGATATACTGATTATCAATTTATCATAGCAGCGGCTCCGGCTCGTTCAATGGAGGATTACAGCAAATGGACAGAGGGCCGGGAGGACTATCTCAAGGTAGTGTTCGACCAGAGTTATGCTGTCATTCGTCATTCCGTGGCAGCAGTAGTGAATTCCGGCACGGCATCGCTTGAGACTGCGCTAATCGGCACACCGCAGGTAGTCGCCTACAAGGGAATGCGGATAAATTTCGCCATTGCGAAACAGATTATAAAAATCAATTTCATAAGCCTCGGCAATCTCATCCTCGGACGCACCTGCTTCCGTGAGCTGATTCAGGATTTCTTCTCTGCGGATAATGTAGTCAATGAGGTAAGACGCCTGATCGAGGACAATGAATACCGTGACACAATGTTGGCAGGTTATGAAGAAATCCGCAACTCTCTCGGTGGGCGCGGAGCCTCGGAAGCTGTTGCGGATGCAATGATTGCCGAACTCAAAAAGGGTTGAGTCAGGCGGATAGTCAATAGACCCTGGGACCGAAAATAGCCGTGCCGATCCGGACGTATGCAGGATTGTAATCCAATGCAATCCTGTAGTCGTGCGACATCCCGATTGAGAGGGCGGTAAATTCGGCTAGTTCCGGATATGTGTCCCGGAGTTTGTTATACAATGCCGCAATCCTCTGGAAATCAGCCCTTATGACAGCCTCGTCATCAGTATTTGTGGCCATTCCCATAAGCCCACGGAAAAATACGCCCTGACAATTCCCGGCATCAGCCAGAATATCATTGATCTCCTCAGCCGTGAATCCCTGCTTGGTCTCCTCGGCCCCGAGATGAAGTTCCAGGAGAATGTTCACCCTTCTCCCCTCCTTCACGCCCCAGGCATTGATTGCATCGAGCAAACGCTTGGAGTCAACGGATTGAACCATAGAGACATACGGCAGGACCAGCTTCAGTTTGTTGGTCTGGAGATGGCCAATGAAATGCCATTGTATATCCTCCGGCAGCACCTTGCATTTCGCGGCAAATTCCTGAGGGCGGCTTTCTCCGAAAATGCGCTGACCGGCATTGTAGGCCTCCATCACAGCCTCGGCCGGATGGAATTTGGAAACTGCCACAAGATGTACTCCTTGTGGCAGTTCGCTTTTTATCCTCTTGATTTCTGAAGCAATTGACATTATCTTCTCGCTTTCTTGTTCTGTTCCTTCAGCATCTGCTGCTGCATCTTCTGTGCCTCCTCAAGCCTCTTCTGCCACTTGCTCTTCTGCTGCGGCTTGCCCTCGGAAGCCTTGAGCCTGGCAAGGACATCCTCCGGACGAACGAAGAACTTCTTGATTATCACAGTCTCCAGCATTGTAATGAGGTTGGAGAGGAGATAATAGTAGCTCAATCCGGATGAGAGGCTGTTACAGATGAAGAACATCATAATCGGCATCATATAGACGCTCATAAACCTCATCGAGGCTGTATTCGGGTCATTTCCGGACATCTGCCCCTGCATTGTGATCTTCGAGTAGAAGAACATTGAGAGAGCCATCAGCAGGGCGAACAGTGAAATATGGTCGCCGAGCAGAGGAATTCTCGTCCCGAAGTCAATGATGGAGTCGTATGCGCTGAGGTCATCCGCCCACAGGAAGGACTGCTGGCGCAGTTCGATAGAGGCCGGGAAGAACCTGAACATCGCCCAGAGTATAGGGAACTGGAGCAGCATCGGGAGGCAGCCACCCATAGGGTTTATTCCGGCGCGCTTGTAAATATCCATCATAGCCTGCTGCTTCTTGAGGGCATCTTCCTCCTTTGGATATTTCTCATTGAGCTTGTCAATCTCAGGCTTGATTGCCTGCATCTTCGCAGAGGAAGAGTATGACTTGTAAGTGAACGGAAGTACTACAATCTTGATGAACAATGTCATCAGGAGAATGATGATACCGAAGTTGGATATGGACCTGTGCAGGAAGTTGAAGAGCGGGATAATCACGAATTTCGTGAACCAGCCTACAAGCCAGCCTCCGAGAGGAATGATCTTCTCATACTTCCGGCCGTATGACTTCAGCGTCTGATAATGGTTAGGTCCAAGATAGAAGTCCTTGACCATTACCACATTGTCGGAAATCTGGAATCCGCTTCTCATCTTTGCCGCGCAGTCCATCAAGTTGCGTTCAGCGTCATCTTCCGGGCGGAATTCCACAGATACCTGCCCTGATGAGAACTTGCTGTCCGGGCGGACGATGGCGGAGAAGAACTGCTGCTGGAATGCGAACCACTCCAGACTGTTCTCAATCCTCTTGGAATTATTCCTTCCGCGACCAATCTCCTCAGGCTTCTTGTCACCCTCGAAGTAATAGTTGACCTTGGAGTACTGCATCTCGTTCTTGTAGCCCTTTTCCATTCTCGGGATTGTAAGGGCCCAATCGAAGTCGCAGTATGTCGCATTGCGCGGAATCACATTGTCCATTCCCTTGAATGTCAATGTATTGGTCATCATATATGAACCTTCGGCGAGAGCGTATCTCTGGACAATGCGTCCACCTCCGGTAAACGGAAGGCTCATCACCACCGAAGTGTCAGTGACCTCTTCCACATTGAAATGGAAGTTCTTGGTATTGATGGTCTCACCGGCATATATGCCTATACCCATCTCACTTCCGCCCGGACGGAAGATGTAGAGGTCGGTACTGTCATAATTCCTGTAATCCTTGACCCTCGCAGAATATGGCTGGGCGCCCCTGGTAGTGAAGGCAACCTCAATCTTGTCATTGCCGATGGTGATGATTCTCTCCTCGCCCGATGCTGCAACATTAAGGAGCGAATCCTTGTAAATGGAGATGGCAGGACGCACCGCAGAATCCTGAAAAACTGACTCTGTGTGCAATGCATTCTCCAATGAGTCCTCCAATGCCTGAGCAGCCATCTCAGCTGCTCTTTCTACCCGCACAACGGAATCAAGCTGGGCCTGATATGCCATCTGCTTGTCATACTGCTTAGACTGGTACCAGGTAAAACCGAAAAGAATCAGTCCGATCAGTACGAATCCTGTGATAGTATTCTTGTCCATCTTATTCCTCTGTCTCCTCTAATGTATGAATCTGGTTTTCAAGATCTTTGAGTTCGGCCTTGGCTGCCTCGATCCTTTCCTGCATCTGCTGGATGAGAGGCTGTGAGTTCTTGGACATTGCAAAGAAGCCGATATTGTTCTCGTAAGTGTCAATATCCTGCTGGAGCTTATTGTACTTGGCAATGAGCCTGTCCTTCTCGGATCTCACAGGGTTTCCGCCACGTGAAGCCTGACGCCCGCCTCTTGATGAGGAACCGAACTTGGCCTTCATTGCCTCATTATAGGCTGCCTGAATCTTATCTTTCTCCTTGAATGGCACGAATCCTATAGCCTGCCATCTCTCGGCAAATGCCCTGCGAGCCTCTGACTCAGGCATTTCCTCAGTCGGAACATACGCATTGATTTCCTCGATGAGAGCCTTCTTGGCCTTCAGGTTGGCTGAATAGCTGTTCTCTGAAGAGTGCTTGTCTCTCTCGGCAAAGAATGCGTCACAGGCGGCACGGAATCTCTTCCAGAGCATCTCGGACTTCTTGCGCGGCACAGCTCCGATTTCCTTCCACTGATTCTGGAGATTGATCAGACGGTCGGTTGTCTTCTTCCACTCGGTACTGTCCTTCAGGCTTTCGGCCTCCTCGATGATAGCCATCTTCTTCTCCAGATTGGAGTTCATACTGTCCTTGAACTGGACATAGAACTCACGCTTGCGCTCAAAGAACTTGTCGCATGCGGCGCGGAACCGGTCATAGATTTTCTGGTTCTCCTTTCTGGAAGCAAATCCGATAGTCTTCCACTCCTTCTGAATCTCCTCAATGGCCTTTGAGAGAGCATTCCACTCATTGGAGCCGGAAATGTCAGCCTTTTCGGCAATGGCCTCGACCCTCTCGCAAAGAGCAGTCTTTGCTGCGAGATTCTCTCCCTGCTTCTCCTTCTGGGCCTCAAAATAGGCCTGGTACTTCTTGTTGATTACGTATGTGGCAGCCTTGAACCTGTCCCAGATCATATCCCTGTATTCCTTGGCCACAGGTCCGAATTCCTTCCACTGCTCGTGGAGCTTCTGAAGTTCCTTGAAGGCATCCACTACGTTCTCGTTCTCGGAAAGCTTCTCCGCCATCTGGCAGAATTCCTCCTTAGCCTCAAGATTCTTCTTGAAGTCGAGATCGCGCAAATCCCTGTTAATCTGAACTTTATCGTAGAACTGCTCTACATAGAACTGATAAGTGTCATTTATGTTTCTGAAATTCTGGACTGGAACCGGTCCAACGGCACGCCATCTCGCCTGAAGTTCACGGAATGCAGGGAAAGCTGTACCCAGATCCTCCTGATTCTCGACGAGGGCCTTCAAATCGTCAATCACAGCCTGTTTCCTGGCGAGATTCTCCTCCCTCTCGGCCTCCTGCCTGCGGTTGTATTCCGCACGCTCCTTCTTGTATCTGGCATATATGGCTTTGAAGCCATTTTCAAGGACTGCAAACGGATTCAGATCGTCTGAACTCTCCCCTGCCTGTGGCTGAGCATTTACGTCTTCAGGAACATTCTCCTCCGCCGCTTCCTCATTATCCTCAGGAACAATGACTTCGGCAGCATCCTCGCCCATAACTGCAGACCGCTCCCTGGCAAGTCTCTTGTAGAATGCAGCCTTGATGGCATCCGCTTCCTTGGATTTCTTCATCCTGTCCTCGCTTGCAGCGAACTCCTCAAAGAGCTGTGAAAGCTCAGCAAGTGACATTTCCGAATAGTTCGGCATTTCCGCCTCCGCCTCTACAGCGACAGGACTTTCAAGTACATCTGGCGCATTTTGTACGTCAGGATTCAATTCTTCATTCATAATGAGAAACAATTATTATTTACAACTCGCAAATGTAAGTAAAAATAGTTAAATAATCAACAAACAATAAGGGCTGACATCGCGCCAGCCCTTATTGTTGTCTTATTAGTCGAGTGTTACCTAAAAAAGGTTTTATACCAGTTGGTTATGTGCCCCTTTCGGGGAATCGATTTAAAAATTCTTTAACGTTTTATCTTTTGCGAGTGCAAATATACTCCAAATATTTCAATCTGCAAATTTTTTATTAAAAAGTTTTAAGGATTTTGTTGAGAAGCCTCTTATTCTTCGTCAAGAAGATTGGGACGCAACTTTCTGGTACGTTCCAGAGCCTGCTGCATCTGCCATTCCTGAATCAGCCTCGGATTGCCGCTGAGCAGGACATCAGGCACCCTCCATCCATTGAACTCCGCAGGACGGGTATATACAGGGGGCGACACCAGGCCGTCCTGGAAACTGTCGCTCAGAGCGGATGTCTCGTCTGTCAATGCTCCCGGAATCAGCCTGACAATGGAGTCTGCCAGCAATGCAGCCGGAATCTCTCCCCCGCTGACCACGTAGTCGCCGACCGAGATTTCCCTGGTTATCAAATGCTCACGTATGCGTTCGTCAATGCCCTTGTAATGGCCGCAGAGAATGATAATGTTCTCCTTCAGGGACAACTCGTTGGAAATGCCCTGAGTCAGCTGCTCCCCGTCCGGCGACATGTATATAATCTCGTCATAATGCCTCTCTGAGGTAAGTTCACCGATCATATTGAACACCGGCTCGACCATCATCACCATACCGGCATCACCGCCGTAGCAGTAGTCGTCCACTGTCTGGCGCGGCCCGATTCCGTGCTTTCGTATGTTATGAACATGAATGTCGACCAGACCCTTCTTTATGGCCCGTCCGACTATGGAATAACTCAACGGCGAGTCCAGGAGTTCAGGGACCACCGACAGTATGTCAATTCTCATCCGTATCTTGTCGTAAAAAGGTAACAATCAATGCTCAACATCAGGACCGACACCGGCCGGATCACCTGTTGCTTTCACAAATTTAAGTAATAAACGCCAATAAAGCAAAACCGGCCGCCATTGTAACGGCAGCCGGTCGGAAGCAAAGTGAATTATCAAGCTTAGAATGAATAGGATGCCCTTATCATGAAGTTTGCAGGAGCCTGAGGGAATACGCCCACGCCGTCCACAATAGAGCCGTCGCTCTCCATCATATTCTTCCAGCACCATCCGTCAGCGATGTACATATTGTTCAGCAGGTTGTTGACATATGCGCCCAGACCTAGTTTTCCGTGACGGAGGCTGAACTCGTGAGTAAGCGAAAGATTCATGACATAATAGCCCGGAATACTGCGGCTGTCTGTGGCGGTATTGTCGAGGAACTGCTTTCCGACATACTTTCCATTCAGGGTCAACGCGGTGGTTTTCAGCGAGTTGCTGCAAACAGTCCGGAATGGGGTGAAGGAGAGCTGGACAAGTCCGACAACCGAAGGAGACATAAGCATCCGCGTAGTGCCGTACTCGACAGCCTTCTGGCCCTTTTCATTCCAGTCGTCATCGATTACCGTATAGTACTCGACATAGTTCCTGATCCTGTTCATGCTCAATGTAGCATTGGCGTCAAGCCTGACCCAGGGAGCAGCCTGCCATGCCACAGCCAGCTCTGCACCCCTCCTGTATGCCCTGCCGACATTCTCCTTGATGGCATATCCGACATCCGAAAGACGGCCGGTTTCGAGAAGCATGTCGAAGTATTCCATGAAGTAAAGATTCGCGCTTGCCGTGACCTTCTCCGATGCGAACTCGTAGCCGATTTCGACATCGACCATCTTCTCCGGCTTCAGATCCGGCCTCGAACCGCCCAGATTGTTGGTGATGATGACTTCCTTGATATCGCTCCTGCCCGGTTCGCGATTTCCCAGGGCAGCACTTGCATAGACCTTGTGGAAGTCCTTGCGGAAGGTAAGGCCGGCCCTCGGGTTGAAGAAATTCCAGCTGGTCTTGTAGCCGATATCCAGATCGTCCTCATCGTCGATACCGGACATCTTCAGGGAAACTCCCCTGTACTGCAGGTCGAGATAGGCTGTGAGGCAGGAAATCGGAGAATATTCGGCTCTTGCGAACAGATTGGCTTCCCGCTTTATGCTCCTGCTGTAGTACCACTCATTCTCCGCACTGACAGGATATCTTCCATCATAGTCGTAATCGTCGCCAAGTATCTCATTCCAGAGCACTTCCCCATAATGGTTCCCGTTGTACTGTGAAAGATTCACGCCGCCTGTGACATTCAGCTTGTCCCCTTTGTATTTCACGTCGGAATTGACAACATAATAGTTGTTTGCCATGGACTTGCGGATGATGAAATCGCTGGCTGAAGAAGCAGTGTATTCTACTCCGTCGCGGGTGAAGGTGAAATCGGACGGGAAGCCGTATTTGGTGAACTTCTTGTCAGCCTTGTAGTTCTCATACCAGCCGTCGCCCTTGGTCCAGTTCAACGTGGTGCTCCAGTAAACCCTTTCCCCGAACTGGCGGGTGTAGTTGAGCTGGAGATGATGCTGGGTGTAGTTGTCGGTATCATTGTCATAGTACCTGACATTTCCGAGTTCGTCATAGTACTGGCCAGCCTCATTGTACTTGCGGTCCTCCTTGTCATAAGCCATTGAAATGTCAATGCCGTTCCAGGTGATGCCCGTATGCTGGTCTCCCATAAGATATGTGAGTTTCAATGAGTTGCGCTCATTCATCCAGCCCAGGGCGGCAAATGCGGACTGAACCTTGGCCTTGGCGTTGCGGATGTATCCATCGGTGTAGTTCCTCGAATAGGCGACATCGAAATAGACACCGGAACGGGTAAGGCCGGTGCCGGCAGATACAGTGGTCATGAAGGTGTTGTAAGAACCGGCGGCAACGTCGAAAGCGGCATAAGGTTCAATGCCGACCGCCGCTGTGCTCATGTTGATGCTTGCTCCGAATGCTCCCGCACCATTTGCAGATGTACCGAGACCGCGCTGTACCTGCACGGAACTCAGGATGTTGGACAATGAAGGGATATTGACCCAGAACACCTCCTGGGACTCCGCATCATTGAGGGTGATGCCGTTCAGGGTGACATTGATCTGGGAACCTTTCGAGCCCCTGAC
>JALFFZ010000150.1 GCA_022777585.1 Bacteroidales bacterium
GATAATCTACAGCAAACTGTATCTATCTCCGAACTTTATTGCAATTTGTTGTGAGATAATGCCCATATTTACTTTGAGCATTTGACGGCAATCTTGATGACTCCATCAACCTTATTCTCAAACACTCTGTAAGCCTCCTCAATATCCTCCAGACTATACCGGTGAGTAATCAAAGGCGTGGTGTCAATCAGCCCCTGCTCTATAAGCGAGAGAATCTCGGCACAGTCGCAACCATCCACACCGCCGGTCTTGAAGGTGAGATTCTTGCCGTACATGTCCGGGAGAGGCAGTATCTGAGGGCGGTCATAGAGGGCGACCACGGTGACTGTTGCATTGGGGCGGGCTGACTGCCATGCGAGCTGGAAGCTGTCTTCAGATCCTGCAACCTCGATGACGACATCTGCACCGCCAAGAGGTGCACCGTATTCAGCGGTGCACGCCGTGCATTCCTCCGGTGTTGTTACAATGACATCCGGATAGTGTTCCTTGACAAAGGCTCGCCTCTCCTCCGACTTTTCGCACACGATGATGTGTTTCGGGTGCTTCAGCATCACGCAGAGCAGTGTACATATACCTGTCGGGCCGGCTCCGATGATAAGAACCGTATCTTCTTCCTTGATCTCCGAGATCCTTGCCGCCCAGAAGCCGGTGGCAAGTATGTCTCCGACAAATAGAGCCTGCTCGTCCGTGACACTGTCCGGGATCCTGTTGAGTCCCTGGTCAGCATAAGGGACACGGACGAATTCCGCCTGTCCTCCGTCGATGCGGCAGCCGAGCGCCCAGCCGCCGTCCGGAGACTGGCAGTTGTCGACATAGCCGTGCTTGCAGAACCAGCATTCTCCGCAATAGGTCTCTACATTGACCGTCACCCTGTCCCCCGGCTTTACCGAATGGACCTGCTCCCCTACTTCGGTGACTATTCCTACCATCTCGTGGCCGACAGTGATTCCGGGAACGGCACGGGGCACGCTGCCGTGCTTGATGTGCAGGTCGCTGGTGCAGATGCTGGCCAGAGTGACCTTCACTATGGCGTCCTTCGGGTCGAGAATTTTCGGCTCCGGTTTCTCCTTTAGCTCAAAACGTCCTTTCTCTATATAGGTGTATGCTTTCATCTAATCTTCGTTGAGTACAAATACCTTCGCAGCGTTGCTGGATATCTTTACTTTAAGGCTCTTTCTATTATGGCCTAAGACACGCCAGCGGAATTACATGGACACTATCGGGACGTGTGTAGGCTATTGTCCCTCCGGTCAGGACAATCTTCAAATCCGGCTCACGCAGAGGGACTTGATTATCGTCTTTGTTTGCTTCTTGAACCAGCCTGTGAATCTCGCACAGGTGTGCTGCTCCTTCTTCGATTTCTTTACTTCCCAATTTACATTCGATTAGAGCATACCGCTCGTCTTCCAAATGCAGAACCAAATCAGCTTCAAGCCCATATCTATCCCGATAGTAAGATACGTGGCTGTTGAAATCTGCTGTATATGCTTTCAAGTCCCTGATACACATCTGCTCAAATATAAAGCCGAATGTTTTTAGTTGTGTCTCCAGAGCGGCCGCGTTGATGCTTATAGACGCTACAGCAATTGAAGGATCCGAAAAGCATCGTTTTGGAGCACTACGTATCGCCGTCTTGCTACGGATTGCAGGGCACCATGCGTCAATGTCTTGGATGACAAATAGTTTCTCAAGCGCTCCTATATAATCATCCAGTGTATCCATAGATAGTTCTATGTCTCCAGAAGCTGTAATATCCGCAAGAATACTTGTCTTCTTGGCTAAAGTACTGATATTTCGTGCATAGGAGCGCATTATCTGACGTGCTATCTTGGGATTTCTATCCTTTGTATCCACGGCAGAGATATCCTGCTCACAGACTGTATTGACATAATCATTCGCAATCATTGTCGCAGCCCTTTCGGTCAGTTGGAGAGAAGCGGGCCATCCTCCTCGACATGCTGCACGAATCAAGTCCGGAATATCCAAATTGCTGCTGGCACCATCAATATCAAGATTTGGATTGTTGAATAATTCGTGCAAAGAGACCTGTCCGGTGGATTCTTTAGATTCCCACAGACTCATAGGGTACATCTTCATACGCGTAATGCGTCCCGTTCCTGTATGTTTGATTTTGGATTTATCCACAGTGTTCGAACCCGTAAGAATATACTGTCCTGGCCGGCCTCCTTCGTTATCTACAGCGGTTCGTACAGCATCCCACACTACAGGAACATCCTGCCATTCATCGATTAGACGTGGTTGTGCGCCTTTCAACAATAATGAAGGCTTTGTATCTGCTGTGGCTATGTAATTGGCAGCCATATCCGGATCGTGCAGTTTGATAACACTCCTGGCTATCTGCTCAGCTGTTGTGGTCTTTCCCGTCCATTTAGGCCCTTCAATCAATACTGCACCGAAAGCTTCCAATCGGTCTTTGAGCATTTGGTCAGCCACACGTTCAAGATACTTCATAATCATTTAAAGTTTAAAACGCTGTAAAAATACAAAACAATCAATGACACTCAAAATTAAATCGGCACTTTTGTGGCATTCCAATCGGTGTTTTTGCGGCATTTCAGTCGGTGTGTTTGCGAAGGCAATTTTGATATGTAAAAAAACCACGGTTTTGTGAACAGTGCCCGGATTCTTGAATCAAGACTGCTGTTTCACTCTCATTTTTATATGGCATCCTAATTGTAGGTCTTGACATATACCACCGTTAAACCTGTAAAAGATGAGGAAATATAAGATTGCTGTCGCTGTCATGGCCATTATTTTGGCATCAAGCATAGGTTTCGCACAGGAACGTTTGGCGTACCAGATACGCAATGGAAAGGTATATTACGAGAATACTGAACTGAGAGGTTCAGACCCTTATAGTTTCTCTGAACTTGGCTATGGCTATGCCAAAGACCGCTTCCACGTTTATATAAATGGAGAGATCCTGCCATATGTAAACCCTTCAAACTTCAGTGTCAGTTCGGAATTTGCACCCGATGTTTGGAATCATCCTCACTGTGAACCTGAACATCGGCCGTCTGGTCATCACAAGAATCCACACTCGGGCAACAGATACGACTATGGTACGCGTCGAGGAGGATATACTGTCATAGATAACTGTGTTTTCTTTGAAGGACGGCCAGTTAGTGATGCCACGGTTTCATCATTTTCAGACCTTGGGCAGGGCTATGCCAAAGATGCATTCAGCGTCTATTTTATGGGCAATAAGATTGAGGATGCCACTGCTCAGAGTTTTACGGTCCTGAAAGATGGATATGCCAAAGATGCATTTTCCGCATACTATTTCGGAAGAAAGATTGAAGGTGCAGGACTAAATTTCCAAGTTCTGAAGAACGGATATGCAAAGGATGACTTGTCTGTCTGGTTCAGAGGACAACTGGTAAAAGAATAAGTACATTATTTTGCATTGACCTTCCATCTCACCCTCCAGACCCCGTCGTTGAAGTCGTGGCTGATGATGCGGAACTCCCCTATCTCCGAGGTGTTGCCCACGTGTGCCCCGATACAGGCGCAGTCATCGTAATCGCCTATGCGGACGATGCGCAGTGTCTCCGAAGCGTCTTCAGGGAGTTTGCTCAGGTCCACTATTGATGTCGGCATCTCCGGAGCTGACATTGCCTGTAATAACACGCTGCGGAACCAGATGCGGCTGATGAGCAATGTCAGATGACGAAGGGCCAAATGCTTAGAACCGGATTCTGCAAGGGCCTAGTCCTCGTGACATTCATCTGGACAGAGACATGCCATTCTAAGGCATTGTGAGGCATCTGGGGTGTCCCAATGGAAAGGAATTGTGTCCATCTGCACCGCCTACCTGCCCCACAGCTATGTAGAACAATAGGGTGGGTGTGCAGATGAATGTCACGAGAACGTCATCCGGCAACCACCTCGGCGCAGAGTAAACTGGCCTTCACACTTAAGACGCATATCGCGGACGGTCAGATATTGAGCAAAATAATGATATTTTCAGGCACCGAGGCGGAAAATTTCCTAAATTTGCGGGGCTCACAAAAATGAACGCTGAATTTGACATATTAAAGATGACATCACTCTGGAGCATTTTCAAGGTATTTTTCAAAATAGGCGCATTCACCATCGGAGGCGGCTATGCAATGATACCGATTATAAAAGACGAACTCGACAGGCGGCATTGGATTGAAGAAGACGAGCTGCCGGACATATTGGCATTGGCACAGTCGGCGCCCGGCATACTTGCTGTCAACGTCTCGATTTTCACCGGCTACAAGATCAGAGGAGTCAAGGGCAGCATTGCGGCAACATTGGGTTCAGTGCTCCCCTCATTCCTTATCATTCTCGTCATCGCATTGATGTTCAGCAACTTCCGGGACAATGAAATCGTCATGCGCATCTTCAGCGGCATAAGGCCGGTGGTGGTCTCCCTGATTGCGGCCCCGATGATTTCAATGGCAAGAAATGCCAACAAGACCTGGTGGGCCTGGCTTATCTGCATCCTTTCGCTCATTGCCGTGGCCTTCCTCAGATACTCCCCTGTCTATATCGTTGCAGTGCTGATTGTTCTCGGCATCGCCATCACCTGGTTCAATGAAAAGAAGGAGGGGAAATGCTGACAGGTCTCATACTTCAGTTGTTCGCGACATTCTTCGTAATCGGCCTCTTCACTTTCGGCGGAGGCTATGCAATGCTGTCACTCATTCAGGGTCAGGTGGTAGTGGCGCACGGATGGATGGCCGAGAGCACGTTCACCGACATTGTCGCAATCTCCCAGATGACGCCGGGGCCAATCGGGATCAACTGCGCAACGTACGTGGGTTATGATGTCGTGGTAAAGGCCGGAGGAAGTCATCTGCTCGGGATAATCGGCTCATTCACAGCGACTGCGGCAATCGTTCTGCCTTCATTCATAATCGTCCTGGCACTGGCCCGCTTCTATATGAAGTTCAGGAACAACGCCTTCTTCGACGGGGTAATGTCATGGCTGAGGCCTGCTGTTCCGGGCCTCATCGGGGCGGCTGCCATCATTCTGATGTTCGATACCGAATGGGCAGGTCTGCCGGGATTCTCAGCATTCGACATCAGCATTGTCACGGAGAATTTTCCGGACTGGAAAAGCTGGGCACTCTTCGGCGCGGCCCTCATTGCCTCGATGAAATTCAAGATCGGACCTATTCCAATCATTCTGGCAGGAGGAGTGGCAGGGCTGCTGCTGTATTGAATTGCCATCCCAGCCATCCCACGTATTCTGACTATCCGCAAATCGTACGACGTTTTGTCAGGCAGGGAATGGCCCGAGCGGGCAGACATAGAAAAAGGGTGAACAAGGCCAATTGACCTGCTCACCCTTATTTGTCAATTCAGACCGGTCCGCGAAGAGACCGGACCCGGAAATTATTCAGCCTTCTCCTCAGCCGGCTGCTCCTCAATCTTCACATAGTCCATTCCGTACTCGCCTACGACAGCCTTGCAGTAATTGAGGCCCATAACGTCATAGATGTCGAATGCGTGCTGGAGAGAAGCCTTGAAGCGGTCGTAATCCTTGTTGTCAAGGCTGCACCACTGAACCTCGCTCAATGCCGCCATACGAGGAAGGAGCATATACTCGAGATACTCATCGGTGGCAATGTACTCTGTCCAGAGGTTGGCCTGAACGCCGAGAATATGCTTCTGAGCCGCCTCAGGAATACCGTCGGTCGGATTGCACTGGTAAACGTTCTCGACAGGGAGATAGCCGCCGATGGCAACCGGTTCAATGTCAGTGTGCTTTGACTGATAATAGTCGAAATACATATAGGTATTCGGGGTCATGATCACGTCGAAGCCCTTCTTTGCAGCCTCGATTCCGCCTGCAGCACCGCGCCAGGACATCACTGTAGCACCCTCTGCGAGCTCGCCCTCGAGGATCTCGTCCCAGCCGAT
>JALFFZ010000155.1 GCA_022777585.1 Bacteroidales bacterium
GCCAAGAACTGGATATCTTCCTCTGGCTGGATGACCCCACCCGCATCAAGAACTCCATGGGCCTCACCCGTGGAAAGAATGACGTCATTGACGCCGCCAGGATTGCCGAATATGCGTTCCGCTACAGCGACAAAGCTGTCCGTTACTGCATTCCGGATGCCGCCCTGGTCTCAATGAAGAACCTACTGGCAGATCGCGAGTTTCTCCTTATCGACAGGAAGAGATATCAGTCTCAACTCACTGACCAGAAGAAGTATATGGCTCCGGGCGACTTCAAGCACAAGAGCGGCCGATGGAAGAAAGTCATCAAGTCCATAGACGAACAGATTGCAGCCATCGACACAGAGATAGAAACGCTTATTGCGGCGGACCCGGTATTGACTCGTCAGAAGGAACTTCTTGTAAGCATTGACGGCATTGGGGAGCACATTGCCATCAACATGATTGCCGTCACCGGCGGCTTCACCCGTTTTCAGAATGCACGGCAGTTCTGCAGCTTCGCCGGCCTCACGCCGTACAAGTACGACTCCGGAACGTCAGTCCGCTCAAAGGCCAAGATATCCAAACGGGCTAATCAAACCATGAAAGCGCTACTGCATCTCGCAGCCGTCAGTGCCGCTACACACATGAAGGAGGGTGAATACAAAGACTATTATAAACGTAAAACTAAGGAAGGAAAACACGTTATGTGCGTGCTGAACGTTATCCGGGCAAAGCTCGTTCACCGAATGTTCTCCGTCATCAAACGGGACACCGAATACACAAAGGAATATAAACCTGCATGTTAATCACGCTTCAGGGGTGGCCGCGCGGCCAGGGGCGTGACGCCCCTATGAGCGCAATATATATCCATAAACCACACCGTTGAATCGAAGTGATGACCTGCAATCCAACTTCTTTCCGAATCATTTGGAAAACCCATAAGAATATTTACGTATTCTTGTAAAATATGAACCCATTCACGGGCATTATCTTCGATTTTGACGGCACTCTCGCAGATACCGCCACCGTCATCGTCGATGCTATGAGACGGACTTTCACCGATATGGGCCTGCCGGTTCAAGCCGGGGAGGATATGCGCAGGACAATCGGGATGAAACTTCTCCTGGCCATCGCCACGTCCAGGAATGCGGAGTCTCTGGGGATCATACTCGCCAACAATGACATCGCTCTCGGCGACCCCCTCCTCTCATTACCTTGAAAAACCTCCAGATCCTAATAAGTGGCGATAATTTTGGAATACGGGCATAATTCTTACTCCACTTTAAAGTCGAACTGCTTGCCGTATTCTCGAAGTATAGCTAGGCGAATGCTCTTTTCTGTCAGATTATATACTGCGGACCACTGGGTCATAGAGGTCAGTTCCTCGCCAGGAGTCTGGGCTACGGATTGAAGCAGATTCATCGCCTCACTTTCGCTTAGGCTATAATTCTGGTCTTGCAAAGTGCTACGCATGATCTCGTATCGTTTTCTTCCGTGAGTAGAACCCCATCCGTCCAGATGACCTACCATAGAAGGGGAGACGTAGAAGTTGGTCACGCAACGCAGGGTGTCGTTGGCTGTGTATACCTCCATTCTGTCAGGGGTCAAGGCATTGTCTCCATAGCAATATTCTACGATGGCGTAGTTCCCAGTGGCATCGGCCATGAAGAAGTGATAGTTAGAGTATCCTTGTTCAGTCGCCTCTGCAGGTGCGGTCTTGCCGTCGGTACTCATGTCCATATTGTAGCCCTTCAGCAGCCCTATGGCTTCTTTAACCGTGGAGGCCTTGTCGAGCAGCATCCTGATGGCGACTGTGGTGGCAATTTTTCCTTGGCCTTCCTTACTCTGAACCGTAGGTTTCTCTCTCAAAGCCAGCACTCCTATGGCGAAACCGTCTTCGTTGATACCGTCCAGGGCCGCATATGGCAAACCCATCAGCAGTGAAAGGTCGGTATTCTCGTCATACAGGAAACCTTTGCCATATCCCAAATTGATTCCGTCAACCATAGATATGGATTTCTTGCCGCCTTTCGGAGCGGTGCGCACAAGAATTGCGGAAGTCGGAAGCAAGGTTTCCCCGTCCGAAGCGAAGTGCCTGAAGTCGTAATTGCGCCCCATCAGCCGGTCCTTGCCTGCCTTCTCGTCCACTGCGAATGCACTGCATCCTGCGCCATACTTGACTTCAGGAACTTTTGAGCCAAGGTCATCATACAGCAGATACGCGATATATTCGAACAGTGCTTGTGTTCCGCCAATATTTGACGCCAATACTTGATCCAATTTGTAATCTACGTCGTAATTGATCTCGAACAGGCGTCCTGTGCCATCCAGATCCTTGAGAGAGTGAATCATCGCGACTTTGTTTTCGTCGGTGATGTGTTTGGCATTGTAATAAGGGCCATTGCTTTTCTCTGACTCTTTTTTGCAGGAAACAGGGAGGAGGCTCAACATCGCCAATCCAATTGCGGACCACGCAATCAGTGAATTTTTACGTTTCATAACTATGCGGTTTTATCTCTTCGCAAATATATATAATTTTTTTGCCAATTTGCCAGAAATATAAAATAGAAATAAACTCGAGGTTTGTCTTTGCAAGATGCTGTTAGTCAGTCAGAAAAAATTTCATCATTTTTGAATCCCTCCTTTTTGAGTCTGCGGGTGAAGACCGTCCGGCGGGTGCTGCTTCGGCAAAACCTCCCCGGAGGCTCGCCTCAAAAGACTATCAGACGAGAAAGGAAACAGCAAATTCCGGTGTAAAGGTTGCAAATAAAAACGAGCGACAAAGCCAGACCTTTGCCGCTCATCGGTGGAGGTAGACGGAGTCGAACCGACGACCCTCTGCTTGCAAAGCAGATGCTCTAGCCAACTGAGCTATACCCCCGTTTGCGTTTGCAAATATAGATACTATTTGTTAATTTAGCAAAATTAATTTCATATTTTAGAGAGATTATGAACGATTTCGAAAATGAGGCCATCGGACAGGCAACTGGAGAGAGAATCCCAAAGGAAAGTGGAGAGGTCAACATAGGGGCAAATTCGGATGAAACGAAAAAACCTCACGTGGAAATCAGGCGCGCATATCCGGAAGATGCTCCGTTCATTGCCGAATCCGTGCTTGCGGCAATGGGATATGACAGAGACAGTTCCATTTCTCTCGCAACTGAAGGAAATGACTCATTGCCAAAAACTTACGAAGAAGTCAAGCGGGCATTGGAAGATATTGCG
>JALFFZ010000163.1 GCA_022777585.1 Bacteroidales bacterium
GTCTGAATCATAGAGACACCCTTGTCAAGATATCTGCTGTAAACCTTGTCAGGGTCGCCGCTGATGAAGGCCGCGTCGTCATCGTTGCCAATGCCTCCGCATAGAGATGCCCAGATGGTATTGACCCAAATCTTGGAGCCCTGTGCAATGATTTCCTGGCATACCTTGTCGAAGGTACCGTCCTCTGACTGCCAGCAGACCTCGTAGGCGAGAGGGACGACATTGCGCTCCATATAGGAGTTGTAAAGTTCAATGCCGGCAGGCTTCTGTATGTCCACAATCGGCATGTACATCATATTGTGCACGTGTCTTGCCTCGTGCTCCGCAACTACGTCAATGGATTTCTTGCCCTTGATGAGGAGCTGGTCTGTGACACCGAGCCTCTCGGATATTTCGAGAACCTGGTCGTAGAACTCGTAGCCCTGGTCAACATTGACACAAATCCTGTCCTTGCATATCCACAGGGCCTCCTCGAGGGTGAGAATGCGGCAGGTGTCGGTGGCTACGCCGTGCGCCCTTTTCAACTTGAGCTGTTTCAACTCGGCCAGAGTGAAGTCGCTTACAGGGCCCTTGCCGTTGGTGCAGCGGTCCAATGTCCTGTCATGGGACAATACGAGTACGGAGTCCTTCGTCATCTTCAGGTCGAGCTCCATAATGTCAGCCCCCATATTGATGACTGACTCTATGGCCAGTGCGGAGTTCTCCGGAAAATTCCTCCAGTCGCCGCGATGGCATGCTACAACTACGTAATCTGATTCCGGATTGTGAATCTGTGCGAGAATAGCTTCTGCCCTGTTCGCATATTCAGGGGCGTTCTGACAGGCTGCCAGGCCCAATGCTGCCAGCCCTATAAGAAGTAATTGCTTCATAGTATGTTGAGTTTTAATTATTTACCGCGCAATTAAATGACTTGCTGCTTGCGCTTCCAGTTCAGTACCGGAAGTATGAAGGAGATGATGGCGGCGCCAATCCAGAAATAGCTTACGTACGAGAAGTCGTGAACCTGAACCGTCTCGCCGGCGGCATTGACTTTCTCGATGATATTGCCGTCCAGAAGGAGACCGGTTATGATGTTCTGGATTCCGGCGGCGGCGTATGAGGCGAGGCCGACAATGCCGAGGGCCGCCCCGGTGGCCTTTCTCGGGACAAGGTCGATGGCCATAAGCCCGCCGAGGAAGGAAATAAGGACTCCGATTGCAATACCGAAGAGCACCATTGAGGTGACGATGACCCACTTGCTGTCGCCCCCGAAGAGGAAGAGGAACAATGCCAATGATTCCAGCACACCTGCAACGAAGGCCGGATACTTTCTGTCGCCCTTGAAGAGCACGTCAGAGAGCCATCCGGAAACGACGGTTCCGATGATGCCGAAAATAGGATTTATGCCAATGATGGCGGCGGCCTCCTTCAGGTCATAGCCCCTGGCTTCCTGGAGGAAGATGGTTCCCCATTCATTGATGGCATATCGGCTCATATACATGAAGGCGGAGGAGAGTGCGAGAATCCAGACACCCGGATTCTTGATGACTGCTCTTTGCATCTGCCTTGTGAATTCCCTCTGGTCTGCCTTGGCCTTGCTTGCAGCGGCCCTGTCAGCCTCCAGTTCTTCACGGCTCTTCTCCCCGGCCAGGAGTTCAATCGGCTCAAGGCCCTTGCTCTCAGGCGTATCGTGGAGGAAAAGCAGGATGAGGACGATTCCGATGATGCCGGCTATGGCCGCTCCGAAGAATCCCCATTTCCAGCCGAATGCAGCCACGATGGATCCCACGAAGACAAATGACAATCCTTCTCCGATATTGTGCGAGGCACTGAAGAATCCGTAGTACGTGCCCCTGACCTTCAGCGGGAACCATCTGGAGAGTGCTACGATGGACGATGGCGCTCCCATTGACTGGGCCCAGCCGTTGAGTCCCCACATTATCGCGAAACTGAAGAATATGACCGATGATGAAATTCCGGCCCCGACGGCGGAGGCTCCGAGAACGCCCATCAGAAGGTTGGCAGCGACGGAAATGGTGAGACCGAGGGCCATAAAGCGTTTGACATTGGCTGAGTCGGTGAGGAAGCCGTTTACCAGCTTGCCCACTGCATACATCCAGTACAGACAGGCGCCTATGATACCGAGCTGGGTGGCATTAAGGAGTCCGGCATCAATGAGAGGCTGCTTCATCACGCCCATTGAAAGGCGGCAGACATAATACAGGGCATAGCCGAAAGTGACGGTCAGGAACGTCTGCATCCGCATTCTCTTGTAGCACTTGTCCTGCTCCGAAGCAGAAACTTTTACGGAAGAGGGTCCGCTGATTTTGAAATAATCCAGAAAGGACATATTGCCGATAAGTTATTTTTGTGTGGTCAAGTGTGGTTATCGGGCGCAAATTTAGTACTTTTTGATAAAAATCAAATAATTTTTTGCACACTGTAATATGACACTTCTGGTGGCCGATATGCTAAATTGGTCGTTGTGAATTTTTAATACTTTATTTGCAACCGGGTTGCGTTAGGGATTTCGTAATTTCGCAAGGATATAATAATTGCACATCAAATATGAAGAAATTGACCTATATTCTGGCAGCTGCAATGGCGGTGTATGCACTGAACGCTTGCGGAAGCAGAGGCCACGAAGCGCATTCAGCTGTGCACAGCCACGATTCGGAGCATAATCACACCGGACATAGCCACGAGCATGCGACGCATGATCACACCGATCATAACCATTCAGAAGAAGCCCACGCTCCCGGCATAATAGAATTCTCATCCGAGCAGGCCAATGCTGCCGGACTCCGGACTGAGACAGTCAAGGCAGGGCCTTTCAGGCCGGCGATCAAGGTCAGCGGGGAAATCCTGCCGGCACAGGGCGATGAAATCACAGTCGTTGCCACTACTTCCGGCATTGTCTCATTCTCTAACGGATTGACAGCCAAGACCTCAGCCATTATCCCCGGAGCAGCGGCAAAAGCCGGAAACGCATTGGCCTGGATATCTTCCCGGAATATGTCCGAGGGAGACCTGGCATTGAAGGCCAAAGCCACCCTTGATGCCGCCACCAGAGAATACGAGAGAGCATCTGTTCTTGTCGGGTCCGGGGCCATATCCAGAAAGGAATTCGAGCAGGCAGAACTCGACTACATCAATGCCAAAGCCGCCTACCGGGCATACGAAGGAAGGTCCGCCGAGGCCGGTGTCGCAGTCAAGGCCAGCCTCACGGGCTATGTGAAGGAGGTATATGTCAATGAAGGAGACTACGTAAATGCCGGCCAGCCTGTCCTTTCCATTACCCGGAACCGTCATCTCCAGCTCAGGGCCGACGTCCCCCAGAAATATTATAAATCATTGCGAAATGTCAATGACGCCAATTTCCGCCCTTCATATTCCGACAAGACCTATAGCGTCAAGGCTCTCGGGGGCAGGCTCGTTTCCACCGGACGCAGCTCTGCAGGCATATTCTATATCCCGGCAATATTTGAGTTTTCCAATACCGGAGACTTTGTACCTGGTTCATACTCAGACGTTTACCTGATTGGTTCCTCGGAAGAGGGGGTGGTCACGGTTCCTGAGACCGCATTGCTCGAGGAACAGGGAGTTTATTCTGTATTCATCAAATTATGTGAGGACGAATACCGCAAGCAGGAAGTCCGCACCGGCCGCACAGACGGCATCAGGAGGGAAATTCTTTCCGGCATCAATGAAGGGGACGAAGTCGTGACTGCCGGAACGGGACAGGTCCGTCTCGCATCAATGTCCGGAGCCATTCCTGAAGGACATTCACATAATCATTGACGCCTATGCTGGACAATATCATACAATTCTCATTGCGGAACCGCCTCCTCGTCCTTGCAGGTGCGGTCCTCCTCCTTGTGGGCGGATTGTACACCACATACAATATGGACGTGGACGTGTTCCCGGACCTCAATGCCCCGACGGTCGTAGTGATGACCGAGGCTGCCGGAATGGCCCCGGAGGAAGTTGAGAGACTCGTCACCTTTCCGGTCGAGACTGCTGTCAACGGAGCCACGGATGTGAGGCGTGTCAGGTCCTCATCCACAGCCGGCTTCTCAGTTGTATGGGTCGAATTCGACTGGGGTACAGATATTTACAGGGACAGGCAGATTGTGTCCGAGAAGCTGGCCGAAGTCAGCGGCTCCCTTCCTCCGACCTGCGGAAAACCTACCCTCGGACCGCAGACCTCCATTCTCGGGGAAATGATGATAATCGGACTGCGTTCCGAGACCACCTCCCTCCAGGACCTCAGGACAATAGCGGACTGGACCATCAGGCCGAGACTCCTGTCATTGGGCGGAGTGGCCCAGGTGACCGTTCTCGGCGGAGACATCAAGGAATACCAGATTCTTCTCTCTCCTGACAAGATGAAATATTATGGGGTCAGCCTCAGGGAGGTTCTCGATGCCACCGGCGACTCGAACCGTGACTCAAACGGCGGTGTCATCTACGAGTATGGCAACGAATACATTATCCGTGGAGTTCTCTCCACGTCTGATCTCGAGGCAATAGGCCAGACCGTGGTAAGGCTTGAGGGAGATGCTCCGATAACCCTCTCTGACATAGCTGAAATCAGGATTGGTGCCAAGACCCCGAAACTCGGAACTGCCTCGCACAGAGGTGAACCGGCCGTTCTGATGACGGTGACAAAGCAGCCGGATGCCAGCACTGTTGAACTCACTTCCAAGCTGGATGCGGCAATGGAGGAAATCCGTCACCAGATACCTTCCGACATTGAAATACACACCGACATTTTCCGCCAGCAGAGATTTATCGACAGCTCCATCGACAATATCATGAAGTCCCTTCTCGAAGGAGGTATCTTCGTGATTATCATACTCTTCCTCTTCCTGATGAATGTCAGGACCACTGTCATTTCCCTCGTCACAATACCATTGTCCCTCCTCGTGTCCGTATTGACATTGAAATTCCTCGGACTTACCATAAATACAATGAGTATCGGAGGAATGGCAATCGCAATCGGCTCCCTCGTGGACGATGCGATTGTGGATGTGGAAAATGTGTTCAAGCATCTCAGGGCGAACCGGCAACTTCCTGAAAATCAACGCAGGAAAGTGCTGGACGTAGTCTTCGAGGCCTCCCGCGAGGTCAGGATGCCTATTCTCAATTCCACATTCATCATTGTGGTCAGCTTCATTCCGCTTTTCTTCCTCACGGGGATGGAAGGCAGGATGCTCAGGCCGCTCGGAATCGCATTTATCACAGCCCTCTTTGCCTCGACCTTTGTCGCATTGACATTGACCCCTGTGCTCTGCAGCTATCTTCTTGGCAATGAGAATGGCGACAGGCGGGGCCAGGACCCTGCTATGGTAAGATGGCTCAGGAAGTGGTACGGGAAGGCATTGGACTGGACATTGTCCCACCGCAAGACAGTCTTCGGGGCGGTGGCAGTCCTGCTCGCAGCTGCCATTGCCGTATTCTGCACCCTCGGCAGCAGCTTCCTCCCGGCTTTCAATGAAGGCTCTTTCACCATAAATGTCAGCACCTTGCCGGGAGTCTCCCTGGAGGAATCCGACAATGTCGGCAGGATGGCAGAGAATCTTCTCCTCTCCGTGCCTGAAATCCGTACAGTGGCCCGCAAGACCGGCCGCGCGGAACTTGACGAGCATGCCCTTGGTGTCAATGTCTCTGAAATCGAGGCTCCTTTCGAGTTGGACAAGAGGTCCAAGTCAGAGGTCCTCGCTGAAATCAGGACAAAGCTTTCTACAATCCCCGGGGTCAATATTGAAATAGGCCAGCCGATTTCGCACCGCATTGACGCTATGCTTTCAGGCACACGGGCCGGCATTGCCATAAAGCTCTTCGGCACGGACCTTAACAGGATGTTCGCTCTCGGGAATCAGATCAAGAGTGAAATCTCAAGCATTCCCGGAGTTGTGGACCTGAATGTGGAGCAGCAGATAGAAAGGCCTCAGCTTCAAATAGTTCCGAAGCGTGGAATGCTGGCAAAATACGGCGTAAGCCCTTCAGAATTTTCGGAAATGGTAGAAGTCTATCTGGCCGGCCTTCCGGTCTCCCAGGTATATGAGGGCAACAAGGTCTTCGATCTCACGGTCAAGGCGGATGACAGTTTCCGTACCACAATGGAGGCCATTGCGGACATTCCGGTGGACGTGGCAGGCGGAAAAGTCCCGTTCAGCGAGATTGCGGAAATCCGCTCAACCTCTGGCCCGAACACCATCAACCGTGAGAATGTCTCGCGCAAAATCGTTATTTCCGCCAATGTGGAAGGCGGTGACCTTCAGGGAGTTGTAAAGGAAATCGAGAAGAAGGTCAATGAAAGGGTCAGTCTGCCGGAAGGATATCATATAGAGTACGGTGGACAGTTCGAGAGCGCCCGGAGTGCCACGAGGATATTGGTTCTCACATCACTGATTGCCATCTTCGTCATCTTCCTTCTGCTCTACGCCCAGTTCCGCAAGGTCAGCCAGGCGCTTGCGGTATTGCTCAATCTCCCGTTGGCATTGATTGGAGGAGTGTTCGCGGTCTTCTTCACAGACGGCATCATCAGCATCCCGGCCATAATCGGCTTCATATCCCTCTTCGGCATTGCAACAAGAAACGGAATGCTCCTTATTGAGAGGTATAACGAATTGACAGCCAGTGGAATACCTCTGCGCGAGGCCGTGATGCGGGGCTCATTGGACAGGCTCAATCCAATCTTGATGACGGCCTTGACATCAGCCCTTGCATTGATTCCTCTCGCCCTTGGCGGTGAACTTCCCGGCAATGAAATCCAGAGTCCTATGGCCAAGGTTCTCCTCGGCGGACTGCTGACCTCGACTATGCTGAACGGCTTCATCATTCCGGTGGTCTATATGCTGATAAGCAGGTTTCGCGGGAATGAGGAATAACTGATCCGGATACGATATTTCAAATTACGTGACGAAATGAAAATTGCATATATATTCAGTGGCATTGTCCTGACGGCTTTTTCCGCAATGACGGCTTCAGCTCAGGACGAAGTCGGCGGTATCCTCACCGGCATTGAGCAGAACAACAGGGAACTTTCGGCCCTGCGCTCACGCATCGAGGCTGACAAATACGGGTACAAGGCCGAGAAGGCATTGGAAGACCCAGAGTTCGGCTTCGACTATCTCTGGGGCAATCCGGATCAGGGCAACAGGAAGGATTTTTCCATAACCCAGACCCTCGATCTGGCCCTGCTTTTCGGTTCGAAGGGGAAGCTGGCCAATACCAGGGCTGAGCTCTCCGATCTTGAATATAGGGTGGAGAGGCAGCGCATATTGTTGGAAGCCAATAAATTATGCCTCGAAATCATCTACCGCAATGCACTTGACCGGGAACTTGGAAGGAATCTCGCCCAGACCGATTCGCTGAAAACATTGATGGAAAAACTTTACAATGAGGGAAATGTCGGCAGGAAAGATTATGGTGAGGCGGCCCTTTCAGCAACCCTTGCCAGAAGCGAGTACAGTCGCAACAGGATTGAGCGGGACAACCTTCTCACCGCCCTTGCGGGAATGAACGGTGGCGAGCCTGTTCAATTGACAGTCAATGAGTTCGCTGCGTCTGAAATGCTTCCTTCGGATTTCGAGGGGTGGTACGCTGAGGCGGAAAACGGCAGCCCTGTACTCGCATATGTGGCCAAGCAGGTCAATGTCAGCGGCCAGGCCCTGAAAACAGAGAAGATTGCGAATGCCCCGAAACTTACGGCCGGATATATGAGTGAGCTGGTGACTGGCAGCGAGTTCCGCGGTCTGACCCTCGGAGTTACGATTCCTCTCTGGTCCGTGAAGAACAATGTCCGTCAGGCCAGAGCCTCCTACGAAGCCTCTGTCAAATATCAGGAAGATGCCGCGGCCAGGTATTACACTGCAATGTTGCAGGCTTATTCCCGTGCTCGTGGGCTGCTCGATGTGCTCACTGAACTTGAGTCTTCAATGGCAGAGGCGGAGACAACCCTCCGTGCTGTGGAGCAGAGATGCGCCCTTGGAGAGGCCCCGATGATGGAGTATCTCGTGGAGAGAAGTATTTACACAAGTCTTCTGACCAATATGCTCGAGGCCCGTCTTGATTACCATCAGGCTCTTGCGGAATTGAATGCTTTCAGACTTTGAAACAGGATTAGCCAAGTTCCGATTCGCTGATGATCGGGGCGAAAGCAACAGGAGGCTGACCCAAAAGGTCAGCTTCTGTTTTTTGGGGAGGGTAAAGTTCCGTAAGGTGATGTTGGAAAAACTAAATCCCTCCCACTCCTGCGGAGCGGGTCCCTCTTCACAAGGCCACGGGCGGCCATGGTTTTCCTTA
>JALFFZ010000059.1 GCA_022777585.1 Bacteroidales bacterium
CGTACATGCGGAGGTGCTTACAATTCCACTATTATGTAAAGTCTCAAAAACAATTTATGGCAGCAACTACGTGAAAGAGAAAATGTATCTGTCTGTACTCTGATGATTCTTTACATAACCTCAGGCTTTACATACGCTGCCTTATGTAAACGTTTACATAAGGAAGCAACAAGGAGGGCATGCACGGAGGAGGTGCCGCAAGGATTGCATACGAGAAGTTCGGAGCCAAATGGGGCGAAGGCATAGGGATGACTGGACGCTGCTATGCCATCCCGACAATGGACGGAAGCCTCGACATCATCCGGAAACATGTGGATGATTTCACGGAATATGCTGCCGCTCATCCCGAGCAGACCTTCCTGGTCACACGCATCGGATGCGGTATCGCCAGTTGGAGGGACAGCGAGATTGCTCCCCTGTTCGGAAAAGCCTCGGAACTGGATAACGTTACTCTTCCGGAGGAGTTCTGGAAAATATTACAATAACGATATTAGGTGAGCATATCGCATTGACCCTGATGGGATTGGTAACCTGAGGATACTCGACTAGCTGGTAGATGAGTTTGCCAAAGGTGTGCGATACCAGCAAAAGCCCGCTGATGCCGGAGTGGGAAAGGGACAATGTGCCATCCAGACAGACGGTCATCAGCCATCGGAAAACTGTTATTTTGACATCATCCGGTGTCATATTGTCCATCGACATGCGCTATTTGTCAGCATTGCCATCCAGAAAAGGGTGATTGCGGGTTTGGCATCTGATTTGACTTTCTTACAATCGTTCCCGCGAAAGCGAGAGCGACCATCCGGTTATGAATGATCGTTCGAACAACGGGGCAGGTAAATATGTTTAACAACTTAGTATAGGAGACTTTATCATGACACCTATGAGACGTTATGAACAGAATTGGCTGCCCGAAATCTTCAACGATTTCTTCGCCAATGATTGGATGACCCGTACAAATGCAACAGCTCCGGCCATCAATGTAATCGAGAATGAGAATGACTACAAAGTCGAGGTTGCAGCTCCTGGCATGACCAAGGAAGACTTCATGGTCAATGTAACGGATGACAACTATCTGGTACTGACAATGGAGAAAAAGAACGAATGCAAGGATGAGGACAAAAAGAAGAAGTATCTTCGCAGGGAGTTCTCATACCGCAAGTTCGAACAGAGCATTGCTCTTCCTGAGGATGTGAACAGAGACGAAATCAAAGCTACGGTAAACGATGGTATCCTTACCATTGACATACCGAAGGTCAAGCTCACTGAGAAACAGCCTGCCGTAAAGCAGATTGAGATTCAGTAAACAGGCCCAGTACGGATGCCCGCCTGCCGGAAACGGTGGACGGGCTTTTTCTTTACTTTGACAGCAGATATCGCATTGCCTCCAGCGGATGATAAAAGAGCATCCTCGGGCCGCTGAAGCGCATCACGGTGCGGATTTTCTCCCTCATATCCGGGCGGTAGCAGTGCACCGGGCATTTGTGGCACTTGGTCTTCGCATTGCCGAACCTGCAATGCTCCAGACGGGCCAGGGAGTAGTCAAGCAGCTCCCTGCACTCATTGCACAACTCCTTCCCGCCGTGGTTCTTCCTGCACCACAGTCCGATCATATGACCTACAGTTCTCTTCTCCCAAGTGATGCGGCTCATACTCAGAACTCCTCAGCAATGCTTCTAGCAAGGTCAGCCGTCTCCCTGACCTTTTCAGCCAGCTTTTCGACAGGCATATAGTCAAGATTCCAGGCGGCGACCGTAATCACTTCGCCAAGTCCCCAAAGACTTGACAGGGCCTTGAGGTAAGAACTGCCCTGATCACGGTAGTCCCCGGTCGGAATGTCCATTCCCCTGGTGGTGATATACAGGACTTTCCGGCATTTGCAGAGGCCGGTGCAGGTGGTGCCGTCATCGGTGAACGTCACATTGTAGAGCGACATATTCTCGAAGAAGGCCTTGAGAACCGCCGGAAAACTCATGTCCCAGAACGGGGCCGCGATTACGAGCCTGTCCGCCTTGGCAATCCTGTCTGCAATGGACAGAGCCTCCGCCGGCACCCTTCCCAAAGTTCTTTCCTTCAGCACTTCCGGGGTCACAGGCGGCAGCCCGGTGGCATTCACATCGATGGTCTCTATGTCGTATCTTGCCGAAAGAACCTCTCTTGCGGCACCAAGAATCACTCTTGTCCTTGACTCCTCCCTCATGCAGGAGTCTATGATAATAAGTTTTTCCATACCCTATTCCGTCTGCACATGATTACTCCCGTTTTCGGGGCAAATATACAAAACATTCCTGCAAGACTCTCATAATGGTGACCCATAATACTGCCGAGCTTCCGTCCTGCATTGACAGGCATCTCCATCTCACCCGCCATTGAAGGCAATCATTGAGGGGAACTTACAAGAAATAAGTCCCCCTCACCATATTGTCCTTTCCCGGTCTTGAAAAAGCCGGCAGAAGGACTTATTTCAGCACATTGAGATCCTTGCCGACCTTGATGAAGGCCTCGATGCACTTGTCAAGCTGCTCCCTGGTATGGGCGGCTGAAATCTGCACCCTGATGCGGGCCTGGTCCTTAGGCACAACAGGATAGTAGAAGCCGGTGACATAGATTCCCTCCTCCTGCATCCTTGCCGCGAACACCTGGGAGAGACGTGCGTCGTAGAGCATAACGGCACAGATGGCGCTCTGGGTAGGCTTGATATCAAAGCCGGCGGCCATCATCTTGTCACGGAAATAGTTGACGTTCTCGACGAGCTTGTCATGAAGTTCATTGCTCTCCTTGAGAATGCGGAATACCTCGAGGCTGGCTCCGATGATGCAAGGGGCAAGCGAGTTGGAGAAGAGGTAAGGACGGCTCCTCTGCCGGAGAAGGTCAATGATTTCCTTGCGGCCGGTGGTAAAGCCTCCCATTGCTCCGCCGAATGCCTTTCCGAGCGTTCCGGTGTAGATGTCAACCCTGCCGTATGTATTGGTGAGCTCGCTTACGCCGTGTCCTGTTTCGCCGACGACTCCGGCGGAATGTGACTCGTCCACCATCACGAGGGCATCGTATTTCTCAGCGAGGTCGCAGATCTTGTCGAGAGGGGCGACATTGCCGTCCATAGAGAACACTCCGTCTGTGACAATGATTCTGAATCTCTGGGCCTGGGCCTCCTGGAGGCAACGCTCAAGGTCGGCCATGTCAGCATTGGCATAACGGTATCTCTTGGCCTTGCACAGACGCACTCCGTCAATGATGGAGGCATGGTTCAACGCATCGGAGATGATGGCGTCCTCATCGGTAAGAAGCGGCTCGAAGACTCCGCCGTTGGCATCGAAGCAGGCGGCGTAGAGGATGGTGTCCTCTGTCTTGAAATAGTCGCTGATGGCTGCCTCAAGCTGCTTGTGAATGTCCTGGGTTCCGCAGATGAACCTCACCGAGGCCATGCCGAAGCCCCTTTCCTGCATCATTCTGGAGGAAGCCTCGATGAGGCGCGGGTCATTTGCCAGGCCAAGATAGTTGTTGGCGCAGAAATTCAGGACTTCCTTGCCGGCCACCTGGATGGAGGCATACTGTGAACTCTCTATGAGACGTTCCTCCTTGTAGAGGCCCGCCTCGCGAATCTCAGCGAGAGTATGGCTGAGATGCTCTTTCATTTTTCCGTACATAGAAAAGGTATTTGTGTTTCAAAATGTGAAATTACTGCTTTTGCAGGAATTATCAAAACAGAAATCCCGGCAGAAAGGCCGGGAAACAGTAATCAGAACATATATGCGACACCAAGCTGAACTCCATTGCGGCGCATTGTAATATCGTCCACTTTGGAGCGGTTGACAACGCCGAAGTTGTAATTGAGATTGATGCGGACCTTCTCGATCAGGTCGCAGTAAACACCGAGACCAACCCTGAAGTCACCCCTCTTGTAAAAGCCATCTTCGCCATACATATCAAGGGATGTATCGTCAACCTTCGCCTTGGATGTAAGTCCCATACTGAATGTCGGAGCGACGAAAGCACCGAGTTCCACGATATTGCCGAGGCTGAAGCCGTAAGT
>JALFFZ010000154.1 GCA_022777585.1 Bacteroidales bacterium
GATTCCGGTGGTAGTGGATTTCTGGGCAACATGGTGTGGACCTTGCCGCGCTATTTCTCCGATTGTGGAGGAGATTGCTTCCGAGTATGAGGGCAAGGCTGAAGTCGTAAAGTGCAATGTGGACGACTGCGACGAGATTGCAGCACAGTACGGCATCAGGAGCATTCCTACCCTCCTTTTCTTCAAGGGTGGCCAGGTTGTTGACAGGCTTGTGGGCGCAGCTCCGAAGGCTACCATTACAGAGAAGATTGACGCTATACTTTAATCCTGATAATTATGAAGAATATACTTACAATCGCGCTTTCCTGCGTGATGCTTGTTGTCGTGCCCGCTATGTCAGAGGCTGCAAGCAGAGGCCACGCGAGAGTCGGCGTTACCGCCGGATTCACCTCTTCATCGGCGAATCCGCGGAATTGGGATGCAAGCTCGCTCAGCAGATTTCACGCCGGATTGTCGGCTCAGCTTCCGATAGCATTGGGCTTTGCAATCCAGCCTGCGCTCCTTTACCAGGCCAAGGGAACCAAATTCGGCAGCCCGGCAGAAGAGGGTGTGGAAGCCACAACTGATGTCAATGCAAATATAGGCTATCTTGAGATTCCTGTCCAGATTCAGTGGGGACCGGATCTCGTCGCTTTCAGACCTTATGTTTTTGCAGAGCCTTTTGTGGGTTATGGCCTTACTGCCAAGGCCAGGAGTTCTGAGGGAGGAGTATCTATCAAGACCAATTCTTTCAGGGAGGCCGGTCTGGCAAGATGGGAGTACGGTCTCGGTGTCGGAGCCGGTATTGATATCTGGAAACTCCAGGCTGCAGTCAAGTATTACTGGAATTTCGGCTCGCTATACAATGACAGCGGAAAGCTGAACAATATCGGTGCCCAGGTCAAGGATGCGTTCAAGGACCGCCGCAGTTTCAACGGAGTATCAGTTTCGCTGTCTTTCTTCTTTTAGAATATGGGAGACAGGAGGCTTGTGGTGTTCTGTTCTGCGAGCAATGACATTGACCCGCTGTACAACAGAGCGGCCGGTGAATTTGTCCGCAGGGCCTGCGCCAAGGGATATGAAATAGTCTCCGGCGGTACTGTGAAGGGGACTATGGGCGTGATTTCCAAGGCGGTGGAGGAATGCGGCGGGAAACACGTCGGGATACTGCCCCGCTTCATGGAGGAGTTCGCCTACCCGGCTCTCTCTGCTGTCGTGTGGACTGATACAATGTCGGAGCGCAAGGAGAAGATGAGGGAAGGGACCTGCGCGGCGGTCGCTCTTCCGGGCGGAATTGGAACCCTGGATGAATTGGTTGAGACGCTGACACTTGCCAAGCTCGGGAAATACCCGGGAAGGATTATGGCATTGAACATTGGCGGTTTCTATGACAAGTTCATTGAACTGCTGGATTTTTATGTTTCCACAGGTATGCTGGACGAGGCTTCCAGGAAGCTGATTTCGTTTCCGGCCACCGTGGAAGAACTGATTGATATGCTCTGACAATGGATTATAAAGCCATCAAGGAAACTTTGAAGAATGACCTGAGTCGGGTTGATTCTGTAATAGGGGCCTCTCTTGCCTCGGATATCGATTTGCTGGACAAGACCAACAAGTCGATTCTTTCGCATTCCGGCAAGAAACTCAGGCCTGTTCTCTCATTGCTTTCCGCACGGGCCTGCTCGGGAGGATTTTTGACCGATGACACGGTGAGATACGCGGCAGCGGCCGAACTTCTGCACAATGCTACCCTGCTTCACGACGACGTGGCCGATGACAGCAGGCAGCGCAGGGGGATGCCTACGGTGATGTCCCTTCTCGGGGGTCGGGCTTCCGTCCTTCTGGGTGATTTCTGGCTGGTAAAGGCAATGGAGAATATCCTGAAGGGGGATAACTCTTCATCCCAGGTGATTCGCATATTCGCCAAGACCCTGTCAGACCTTGCCGAGGGGGAGCTCCTTCAGCTCCAGAAAGCTGAGACAGGGGATACCACGGAGTTGGATTATTACAGAATCATATACTGCAAGACAGCTTCCCTGTTCGAGGCCTCGATGGTTTCCGCGGCGATTTCCGTGAGCGCATCCGAGGAGAAGAAGAAGGCGGTCAGGAACTATGCCAGGATTCTGGGAACTGCTTTCCAGATCAAGGATGATATTCTGGATTATGACGGGGACCATGCAATAGGCAAGCCTGTGGGCAATGACCTGAGGGAGCGCAAGATTACATTGCCTCTTCTCGGAGCTCTCGCAAACGCCGGGGAGGATGAGGCAAAGGAGATTCGCAAGATGCTCTGTGAGATTGAGGAACATCCTGAGTATCAGACAATAATAGTGGAATTTGTACGTGAGCGCGGAGGCATAGCCTATGCCTGCTCTAAACTTTCGGAATATGTGGAGAATGCCAAAATCCAGCTCAGACCTATTGGCGGCGGAGTGGATGTGGCAATGCTTTCGGATATTGCCGATTTCGTGTCAATGAGAAATTCGTGAGGTTCGGGGATGTCATAGGTAACGCTGATGTGAAGCGGGCGCTTGTCGGGATGGCTGACAGCGGAAGAATCCCGCATGCTATGATTTTCCACGAGAATGAAGGCTGCGGCGGACTTGCTCTGGCATTGGCCTTTTTCCAGTACCTTAACTGCAGGCATCATCACGACGGGGCGGATTCCTGCGGGGAATGTCCTGCTTGCAACCAGATAAACAAACTGATTTATCCGGACCTGCATTTCATATTCCCGGTCTCGGGAGAGAAGGTCACTTCGTCCACATTCCTGCCTCAATGGAGGGAACTTTTCGCGAAGAATCCGTATTTCACCGAGAATGAGCTGTATGAGGCTCTGGGTATTGAGAAGAAGTCATCCAATATTTCTGTGGCCGATGCGAAGAACATATTGTCACAATTGTCATTGTCTTCATTTTCAGAGGGTTACAGGGCAGTAGCCGTATGGCTGCCGGAGAAAATGCAGGCGGAGGCCTCCAACAGGCTTCTGAAGATTGTGGAGGAGCCTTCGGAGAAGACATTGTTCCTCTTTGTGACCCACGCTCCGGAGAGGGTGCTGAAGACTATCTCGTCAAGATGCCAGATGATCAGGGTGCTTCCGGCCACTGCTGACGAGATTGCCGTGGCCCTTCCGAGATGGACAGGGGTTGACGGGGAGGCGGCCAGATATGCGGCCGATTTTGCTTCCGGCAGTATGGGCAATGCAATACGCAGTCTGGATGAGAAGGACAGGGACGTGATGATGATGGACCTCTTCACTGCCTTGATGGACAATGTGCTTGACCGGAATCTCCTCGGGGCTCTCGATGCCGGGGATGCCTTGGCGGCATTGGACTCAAGGGAGAAGCAGAAGGCGTTCTGCAGGTTCGCCGGGGACTGTGTAAGAAAGATTTATATGCTCCAGTCAGGGATGAAGGAGATTTCCGGTGTCAGACCCGATGAGATGGAGTTTTTCGCCAATGTCGCCGGGCGATGCGGGGAAACCTTCTGCGGCAAGGCGGAGGCGGCACTCAGCCGGGCCCACAAGATGGTGGAGCGCAATGTGAACCAGAAGATTGTGTTCACCAACCTCGTTGACAGACTTTTTGTCAGCATAAAGTAAGATGTTAATATTCAATAATATATATGGATAATAATGAGAATATTCAGTTCGATTGCAGCCGTGGGTGTACTGTCACGCGGAATGAGAAGGATGAACTGAATTGCACATATAGGCGGGGCTGTTGCAAACTCGAGGACTACGACTGGCTTCAGGGCGTGTCCCAGCGGCAGTTTTCCGACGTTTTTGAGGTAAGGTTCAAGAATACCCGCAAAGGTTTCTATGTCAATGCTTCAGGCCAGAGCATCAAGATGGGCGATATGGTGATTGTAGAGGCTCAGAGCGGCCACGACCTTGGAATCGTGACTCTGGAGGGACCGCTTGTGGGCCGCCAGATGAGATGCAAGGGCCTCGATCCTGAGACTGTGGAACTCAGGAAGATTTACAGGCGGGCGAAGCAGCTCGATATCGAGAAATGGCAGGAAGCCATTGCCCGGGAGCAGGATACTATGATCAGGGCCCGTCAGATTGCCGTTGAGCTCGGGCTTGAGATGAAAATCGGGGACGTGGAGTTCCAGGGGGACGGCACCAAGGCAATCTTCTACTACATTGCCGACGGCCGTGTTGACTTCAGGCAGCTCATCAAGGTATTCGCGGAGGAATTCCGCATCCGTATCGAGATGAAGCAGATCGGAGCCCGTCAGGAGGCCGGTCTCATAGGCGGTCTCGGTGTCTGCGGAAGAGAGCTCTGCTGCGCGAACTATATCACCAACTTCAAGTCCATCACCACGGCGGCCGCCCGCTGCCAGGACCTTTCCCTGAATCCGCAGAAGCTTGCGGGGCAATGCGGAAAGCTCAAGTGCTGTCTCAACTATGAGGTGGCCACCTATATGGATGCCCAGGCAAGGTTGCCAAAGGTTTCGGAACCGCTTGATTTCGAGGACGGTCTGGCTTATCTTGTGAAGACTGACATATTGAGGGGAATAATGTATTTCTCGTACGAGAAAGGCTCGCTTGCCAATACCTACCCTCTTGACGCAGCCGAGGTGAGGGAAATCATCAAGATGAACCGCAACGGCATCAGGCCCGAGTCGCTCAAGACCGAGCCGGAGCCGGAGATTCCTGAGTTCATCACCGCTGTGGGAGATGACAGCATCACCCGTTTCGATACTCCTAAGCGCAAGAAGAGCAAGAACAACCGTGGCGGAGGAAAGGGCCAGCAGCGTCAGGGCGGAAAGAACAATGGACGCGGCCGACAGAGAAATGACAACAGAGGAGCCAAGTCAGGCAAGAATGGGGAGGCTTAGGACAATATTCCTCTTTGCGGCCTTGTCGGCGGCTCTGTTCTCCTGCTCCGAACCGGATTCCTCAGAGAAATTCGTAAGGAACAGAGACAGGGATGCTGTGGGCAGGTATGTCTTCGATGTGGATATGACAGATTCGCTGCAGACATATTCGATGGATTTCTATGTCGCTTTCTCCTGCACGGAAAAAGTGTTTTCATCGTTTTCCAACCTGCCTGCAAATGTGCTCTGGATATCGCCTGACGGTATTGTGTATGAAGATAATGTATTGATTTCCGGGGAATCCTCGGAGCCTTCTTCGACTTTTATGAAAGCGGTGAAGGCCCCATACAGGAGGGGCGCAGCCCCTGTTTCCAGGGGAATGTGGAAGGCTATGGTGTCCGTGCCTGCGGACTCAGTTGCCAGATATGGAATTACGGGATTGGGAATGAAAATAATCAAGGAATAGCAATGGGACACGGAAAGTTGAAGAAATTCAGTGAGAATGAGACATTTACCTGTCTTCTTCAGCCGGATTCGTCAGAGATTCTGGCCGGGAAGGAGCAGGGGGCCGCATTCTCGCATTCTCCATTGGTGCTGAAGGACCACCCTGTGAAGGGGAGGTGGAATGAGAGGATGTTCGGCGGAAGGGATTGCCCCATAGTCCTGGAACTTGGCTGCGGAAAGGGTGAATACACGGTTGACCTGGCCTTGCGCAATCCCGGAATGAACTATGTCGGAGTCGATATCAAGGGTGCCAGGATGTGGAAGGGCGCGAAGCAGGCTACTGAGGGCAATATTGTCAATGCCGCATTCCTCCGTACCAGGATCGAGTTCGTGGAGGCATTCTTCGCCTCGGGAGAGGTGTCGGAAATATGGCTGACATTCTCTGACCCTCAGATGAAGAGCGAGAACAGCCGCCTTGTGAGCCCGATGTTCCTCGAGCGTTACCGCAAGTTCCTGAAACCGGGCGGAGTGGTGCATCTCAAGACCGACAGCACCTTCCTCTTCGAATATACCAAGGCTGTATGCTCTGCCAACGGGCTGAAGGTATTGGCCTGTACCTCTGATCTTTATTCCGGGGACAGGGAGGCGATGAGGGGGTCAGCTCTCGCCTCGGTATGCGGACCTGATGCCGTGGATGCGCTTTTCGAGGTCCAGACCTTCTATGAGAAGAATTTCCTGAAGCAGGGCTTCAAGATAAATTATATATCGTTTACAATCGACAGGGAGGGGGATTATATCTATCCGGAATTCGATGCCGCCTACTGGAGGGCTGCCGAGGCTCCGCGCTTCCTGCCGGGTCACCAGTTCTGATATGCCGGTCAAGAATCCATACAGCAATACCTACATAGCGGATCTTCCTGAACCTGAGGAGATTGACATTAAGGCGACATTGGACTCGTACGAGGCCGGTGAGATTGACCTGATATGTGTTCTCGGGCCGACTGCTTCGGGGAAGACGAGGTATGCGGTAAGGCTTGCGAGGGAATTGAACAGGCTCAGGGCTGAGGCGAAAGATGTCTCTGCCGCGTCGTCCATCGGCCGTGCCGGAGCGGAGATCCTTTCGGGGGACTCCCGTCAGGTTTACCGTGGAATGGATATCGGGACCGGGAAGGATCTCTCTGAGTATGAGGAGATTCCATACCATCTGATTGACATTGTGGATGCCGGGACGAAGTTCGACCTCTATCAGTACCAGAAGGCATTCGAGGAGGCTTACCGGGATGTGGTTTCCCGCGGCGGCATCCCGATTCTCTGTGGCGGATCCGGACTGTATCTGGAGGCTGCGACCTGCGGGTATGAGCTCCCGGACGTGCCGCAGAATCAGGAGCTCAGGGCTGAGCTTGAGGATAGGTCAATGGAGGAGCTTACGGCAATGCTGGCATCATTGAAGCCGCTCCACAATACTACTGACATTGACACGAGGAAAAGGGCCATAAGGGCCATTGAAATAGCTCTTTATCAGCAGTCCCATCCTGTCACGAGGACCAGCTTCCTCCCGAAGAAGACTTTCTATATCGGCACTCTGGTGAGCCGCGAGGAGAGGAACCGCAGGATAGATGCGAGGCTGGATGCGAGGATTGGGGAAGGTCTGGTGGACGAGGTGAGGAGGCTGATTGACGGGGGAGTGAGTCCGGAGGATCTTATGTATTATGGTCTTGAGTACAAGTTCGTTACGCAGCACGTGCTCGGAATCCTCAGCCTCGATGAAATGAAGTTGCTCCTGTCCAATGCAATACACCAGTTTGCGAAGAGACAGATGACCTGGTTCCGCGGGATGGAGCGGAAGGGAATGAAAATCCATTGGGTGGAACCGTAGTTTTCGTCATCCCCGGCTTGACCGGGGATCAAAAACAGTAAACATATCATGCCGAAAGCAAAGAGCAGAATACAGGTGAACAACAAGAGGGCCTCGTTTGATTACGAGTTCCTCGAGACCTATGAGGCCGGCATTGTCCTCGTGGGCACTGAAATCAAATCAATAAGGGCCGGAAGAGTCTCAATGACAGACGCTTTCTGCTATTTCGACCACGGCCAGCTCTACGTGAAGGGCATCAATATTGCCCTTTATACCTGGGGCTCCTGGGGCCAGCATGCCCCTCTGCGGGACAGGAAACTCCTTCTCCAGAAGCGCGAGCTGCGTCATCTCCAGACCAAGGTGAAGGAAAAGGGCCTCACTATAGTGGCGGTAAGGCTCTACATTGCCGACAATGGTTACGCCAAGCTTCACATTGCCCTGGCCAAGGGCAAGAAGGCCTATGACAAGCGGCAGTCCATCAAGGAAAAGGATCTGCGCAGGGAGATGGCCCGAGGGGGGGATTGACCTGACTTTGGAGATATGACAGACAGTACAGACAGAATAATTCTCCGTCATTGGACGGAAAGCGATGCGGAGGCATTGTATAAATATGCTTCTGACCCGGAAGTCGGTCCGAGGGCCGGCTGGCCACCTCATAAATCATTGGAAGAGAGCCTTGAGATAATCCGTACCGTGTTTGACAACGACACTACCTGGGCCATTGTCCTGAAGGATACCGGGGAGGCAATCGGCGCAATTGGTTACGGCCCGTCCTGCGACTGCAATCTCCCCGCGCGTGAGGGCGAACCGACTGTAGGATATTGGGTCGCAAGACCTTATTGGGCCAGGGGAATCTGCACGGAGGCCCTTGGACTGATGATTCGCAACATTCTGTCAGACACGGATATAGCCTCATTGATCAGTGGCCATTTCATAGACAATCCCGCCTCCGGCCGGGTTATGGAGAAGTGCGGCTTCATCCCGACCGGGGAGGAATGCTTCGATGAGAGTCTTTATGGTGGAGAAGGAAGACCGATAAGGGTCCTCCGGCTTATAATCCGAAAGCCTTCCTGACGTCATCCACGGCATCGAGGAGTTCCCATCCGAAGAACTGGAGCACTTTCTCCACATCCTTTCCATCACGGATGAGTTTCACGGCCTTGCGGTAAGGCTTGCGCCCGAAATGTCCGTAGGATGCGGTCGGCTCGTAAATCGGGTTCTTGAGATTGAATTTCTCAATGATCTTGGCAGGCCTGAGGTCGAAAATCTCTCCCACTTTCTCAGCGATGAAGGCATCGTCCAGTTTCTTGCCTGAAGCATCGCAGGCAGCTGTGCCGTAAGTATCCACGAAAATGCTGACCGGCCGGGCCACACCGATTGCATAGGCCAGCTGGACGAGGATTTCGTCCGCTACGCCGGCAGCCACAAGGTTCTTGGCAATGTAGCGGGCTGCATAAGCCGCGGACCTGTCCACCTTGGAAGGGTCCTTGCCTGAGAAGGCTCCGCCGCCGTGCGCCCCTCTTCCGCCGTAGGTATCCACGATAATCTTCCTGCCGGTGAGACCGGTGTCGCCGTGAGGGCCTCCGATCACGAACTTGCCTGTCGGATTGACGTGAAGGATGAAGTCGGTGTCGAACAATGCGGCAGTCTTCTCCGGCAGCCTTTCAATGACTTTCGGCAGGAGTATTGTCCTGACGTCATTCTCGATCTTGTCGTGCATCGCCTTGTCCGTCCTTTCCTGGCCGTATTGCCTTACGGCATCGGAGTAACTCATTTTCCCGAGTTCCGGTGCGGTGAATTCGTCGTGCTGGGTCGAAACCACGATGGTGTGGACGCGAACCGGCCTGTGGGCCTCGTCGTACTCGATGGTGAACTGGGACTTGGAGTCCGGCCTGAGATATGGCATAAGGTCGTGGCTCCTGTGACGGATATCGGCGAGCACCTCCAATGTAAGATGCGACAGGTAAAGCGGAAGCGGCATGTATTCTTCGGTATCCCTGCAGGCATAGCCGAACATCATTCCCTGGTCTCCGGCGCCCTGCTCCTCCGGGTCGGTGCGGACCACGCCCCTGTTGATGTCGGCACTCTGCTCGTGGATGGCGGAGAGGACTCCGCAGGAGTTTCCGTCGAACATGTACGCCGCCCTGTCGTAGCCGATTTTATTGATAACCTCGCGCACTTTTGTCTGTATATCTACGTATGCGTGCTCGGACCTGACTTCTCCTCCGACTACCACGAGTCCAGTGCTGCAGAATGTCTCGCAGGCTACCTTGGCTTCCGGGTCCTGCCTGAGGAATTCGTCGAGGATTGCGTCTGAAATCTGGTCGGATACCTTGTCAGGATGTCCTTCAGATACTGATTCTGATGTAAACAGATAGTTCATTTCCAATGTTTTTTATACTCATTAACATATCATCGGAGTGCCTGTTGCGGTTCCCGGCGGGGACAACAAAAAACGCCCCCTTGGTGGAGACGTAACAAAACACAAAACATTGATATGAAAAACTGCCACGTGAATGGCATTGTCAACATTTTAGCATTTTTTAACGTGGTTGCAAGCAGGCAAATCTCTCCACTTCCGAATGCAAATATATAGCCTTCACTGGGAATCTGCAAATTTTTTTGAACGGAGAATGTAAATAAATGTTACAAAATCATTAAATCAGCCTAATCTTGTTAACTTTAATTGTTTTAGGCTTTTATAATTCTAACTATTCTTCTAACTTTGCACCAAATTAACATTAACAATCACCTTTATGAATTATTCATTCAAGCATCTAATTCTTGCCGGCATGGCAATGCTGGCAGGTACTTTAGCCTATGCGCAGGTGACCACGTCCTCACTCAGCGGACGTGTCACCGATGAAAAGGGACAGCCGGCTCTCGGCGCCGCTGTGGTAGCGACACACGAGCCGTCCGGTACTGTCTATGGAGCCGTTGTCAACGAGAACGGTCAGTACAACATCGTTGGTATGCGCGCGGGCGGACCTTACAAGATTGAGGTTTCATCCGTGGGTTATGCAAGCGTTGTCTACAAGGACGTGACAATTCAGCTCGCAGACGCCTACAAGCTCGACGCCGTCCTCAAGGAGTCCAATGAATTCCTCCAGGAAGTCGTTGTCGTCGGCACTGCGAAATCCAAGTTCAGCAGCGAGAAGACAGGTGCTGCCACCAACATTTCCAATGCCCAGATGACCGCTCTCCCGACAGTAAGCAGGAGCATTGAAGATGTCACCAGACTCTCCCCTTACGGTGGAAATGGAATGAGCTTCGCAGGAACTGACGGACGTACCGCAAACTTCACTGTCGACGGTGCGAACTTCAATAACAACTTCGGTCTCAACGACGGTCTTCCAGGTGGAGGAAATCCTATCTCCCTTGACGCAATCGAGGAACTCCAGGTCGTGATTTCCCCTTACGATGTACGTCAGACCAACTTCATCGGCGGTGGTGTGAACGCCATCACCAAGTCCGGTACAAACACCTTCAAGGGAACCGCCTACGTTTATCACAAGAATGAGTATATGCG
>JALFFZ010000062.1 GCA_022777585.1 Bacteroidales bacterium
TCCGCTATGCACTGAAAAAATAGTATCTTTGCAAAGCAAAAGCATATTTTTTGATTGCAATGCAAATGTAAGAATAAAATAACAAAAGCATTTTAATATGGACAGAAAAGTTCTTCTTATGATTCTCGATGGCTGGGGAGAGGGCAAGCACGACCACTCCAATGCCATCTACACCCAGGGCGCACCATTCATTGACACACTCCGCGCCAAATATCCCATGAGCCATCTCCAGGCTTGCGGAGAATATGTCGGACTTCCTGACGGACAGATGGGAAACTCCGAGGTCGGTCATATGAATCTCGGTGCGGGAAGAGTTGTATATCAAGACCTTATGAAGATCAACAAGGCTTGCCGCGAGCACAAGCTTCTGGACAGGGCCGAGGTCAAGGGCGTATATGATTATGTAAAGCAGAGCGGAAAGAAGCTCCACCTTCTCGGACTCTGCTCCCGCGGCGGAGTCCACAGCTCCCTCGAGCATTATTTCGAGTTCCTCAATGTGGCCAAGGAATACGGCCTCGAGGATGTATATGTACACTGCTTCATGGACGGCCGTGACACCGACCCGCGCAGCGGCGCAGGCTTCGTGGCCGAGCTCGAGGAGCACATGGCTGCAAGTACCGGAAAGGTAGCCTCTGTCTGCGGACGCTTCTATGCGATGGACAGGGACAAGAGATGGGAGCGCGTACAGCAGGCCTACAACCTTCTCGTGAAGGGTGAAGGTGCCGCATTCACATCTGCAGCCGAGGGCATCAAGGCTTCCTACGAGGCCGATGTCACCGACGAATTCATCAAGCCTATCGTCATTACAGATGCTGATGGTCAGCCACTTGCAAAGATTGAGGAGGGCGATGCGGTCATCTTCATGAACTTCCGCAACGACCGCGCCCGCGAAATCACCGCCGTTCTCACCCAGAACGACATGCCTGATTTCGGAATGAAGGTCATCCCGAACCTCTACTACTGCTGCATGACCCCATACGACGCATCATTTACCGGACTCCACATCCTCTTCGACAAGGAACTCGTGCAGGATACCCTCGGCGAGGTGGTTTCCAAGGCAGGCAAGCGTCAGCTCCGCATTGCCGAGACCGAGAAATACGCACACGTGACATTCTTCTTCAACGGCGGCCGCGAGACTCCTTTCGAGAACGAGGACAGGATTCTGGTGAACTCGCCGAAAGTTGCAACATACGACCTCCAGCCTGAGATGAGCGCTCCGGAAGTTACCGAGAAGCTCGTGGAGGCCATCAACACCGAGAAGGAGGATCTCATCATCCTGAACTTCGCAAACGGTGACATGGTCGGCCACACAGGCGTATATGACGCTATCTGCAAGGCGGTTAAATGCATTGACGGCTGCGTGGAGAAGGTTGTCAACGCCGCCATCGAGCACGGATATGCCATCCTTCTCACCGCTGACCACGGCAATGCCGACAATGCCGTGAATCCTGACGGAAGCCCTAACACCGCACACTCCCTCAACCTCGTCCAGTTCATTGTAATCAATGCCGGCGACGACGTGAAGGAAGTAAAGGATGGCGCCCTCTGCAATGTGGCCCCTACCATCCTCAAGCTTATGGGCATCCCTCAGCCTGCGGCAATGGAGGCAGAGCCTCTCATCTAGTTCAGGGGCAACAAACAACAGATTGAAGGACAATGGGAATCCTCGAAATTAAAGGAAGGAATCTTCCGGACATGCCTTGGCAAGACAGGCCTGAAGGATGCTCCGACGTACTCTGGAGATATTCAGCCAATCCTGTCATCAGACGGGACCTTCTTCCTGATTCAAACAGCATATTCAACTCCGCCGTGGTCCCTTTCAAAGGGGGCTACGCCGGAGTTTTCAGATGTGATGACAAGAACCGCAGGATGACCCTGCACGCCGGATTCTCGAAAGACGGACTGAATTGGGACATCAATCCCGGGACTATCCGTTTCGAGGGCGCTGACCCGGAAATCGGCGAGTGGGTCTACGGATACGACCCGAGGGTTGCCGAGATTGACGGAAAGTTCTATGTGACCTGGTGCAACGGCTACCATGGTCCGACAATAGGCCTTGCCTGGACGGACGACTTCAGGACATTCCACCAGCTGGAGAATGCCTTCCTGCCTTACAACAGGAACGGAGTCCTCTTCCCGAGGAAGATAAACGGCAAGTTCGCCCTTCTCTCCCGCCCGAGTGACACCGGCCACACGGCATTTGGAGACATATTCTACTCCGAGTCCCCCGATCTGGAATACTGGGGTCACCACCGCCACGTGATGGCTCCCGCCCCGTTCGAGCAGAGCGCCTGGCAATGCATGAAGATCGGTGCAGGACCTGTTCCGATAGAGACTTCGGAAGGCTGGCTCCTGCTGTTTCACGGAGTGCTGCATTCCTGCAACGGATATGTCTATGCATTCGGCTCCGCTCTCCTGGACCTTGACCAGCCGTGGAAACCGATTGCCAGAAGCGGACAGTATCTCATATCGCCGAGGGAGATTTACGAACTGACAGGGGATGTCCCGAACGTGACCTTCCCTTGCGCCTCTCTCCACGACCCAGAGACCGGCAGAATAGCCGTTTATTACGGATGTGCCGACACGGTCACGGGCCTCGCATTCGGCTATATCCCGGAAATCATTGAGTTCACGAAGCGGACCAGCATATTGTAACACAAACACATAACACTTAAACTGATATGAAACTGAAATTTGCGGCATCGGCAGTCCTTCTCGCCACGGCATTTTCATGCTCGGCACCGGAAGACTATGCCGGTTACGTTGATACGAAGATTGGAAGCGGAGGCCATGGACACGTTTTCGTGGGCGCCAGCGTTCCATTCGGACTTGTCCAGCTCGGGCCGACCAGCATTCCCCAGCAATGGGACTGGTGCTCCGGCTACCACGACAGCGATTCCACGGTGATCGGATTCTCCCACACACATCTTGAGGGAACCGGAATCGGAGACCTCTTCGACATTACCGTGATGCCTGTCACGGGCAGCGTGGAGTACTCCAGGGAAGGACTCTGGTCATACGCAGACAGGTCCAGGGAGGTTGCAGAGCCTGATTACTACAGCGTTCCCCTGCTCCGTTACGATATCCTGGCCGAGATGACGGCCACCTCCAGGGTCGGATTCCACAGATATACATTCCCGGCCTCCGATTCCACGGCCATCGTGTTCGATCTGGAGAACGGAGGATGCTGGGACAAGGCCACGGACACCAGGATTGAGGCCGAGGGCAATGATGCCTTGAAGGGCTGGAGATTTTCCAGGGGCTGGGCCAGGAACCAGAAAGTATTCTTCTATGCCAAGTTCAGCAAGCCTTTCGAAAGCGTGGAGAACATAGGACAATACGCCAGGGTGAATTTTGACCTTGCCGAAGGCGAAAAGATAATGCTGAAAGTCGCGATTTCTCCGGTTGACATTGACGGAGCGAAGGCCAACATGGCCGCCGAACTCCCGGGCTGGGATTTCGAGAAGACCAGGGAGGCTGCCAGAAACGCCTGGAACAGGGAACTTTCCAAAATCCGCATCGAAACCGGTGACGTGGACCAAAGGACAATTTTCTACACGGCCCTCTACCACACGATGATACAGCCGTCCGAGTTCTGCGACGTCAACGGGGACTACCGCGGGGCCGACGGCGACATTCACCGGAACAATGACTTCAAGACATACACAACATTCTCATTGTGGGATACTTACAGGGCTGCCATGCCTCTGATGACAGTGATTCATCCGGAAAAGATCAGGGACATCGCCAGGACAATGGTGAAAATCCACGAGGAGCAGGGCAAGCTGCCCGTATGGCATCTCTGGGGCAATGAGACCGACTGCATGGTCGGCAACCCGGGTGTAATCGCATTGGCCGACATCCTGGTCAAGGACTTCGAAGGCTTCGACAAGGAACTGGCCTACAATGCCCTCAGGGAGTCCGAGATGCGTCCCGACAGGGGACAGGACATCCGTATGGAATGCGGCTTCATCCCGGCTGACAGGGATTTCAACGAGTCCGTGGCCTACGATATGGAGTATGCCATAGCAGACGGGGCAATGGCTGCTGCCGCCCGCCGTCTCGGCAAGGAGGAAGATTATGCCTATTTCAATGAGAGAAGCCATTCCTACCGCAATTATTTCGACCCTGAGACATTGTTCATAAGGGGCCGCAATTCCGACGGCACATTCGTGGAGCCGTTCAATCCGTACAGCTCCAACCACAGGGCCGACGTGTATTGCGAGGGCAATGCCTGGCAGTACACCTGGCTTGTTCCGCAGGATTTTGACGGTCTCGTAACTCTCTATGGCTCAAAGGAAAAACTTGCAGAGAGACTCGACAGCCTCTTCGCCGCGAAGAATGAGATCGAGGGAGCGGAGGCTTCTCCGGACATTTCCGGACTCATAGGCCAGTACGCCCACGGCAATGAGCCGAGCCACCACATCATCTATTTCTATACTATGGCCGGCCAGCCATGGAAGGCTGCGGACAAGATTGACGAGGTGCTCAGGACCCTTTACTTCCACGACCCTAACGGCCTTTCCGGCAATGAGGATGTGGGCCAGATGTCGGCCTGGTATATCCTCTCAAGCCTGGGAATGTATCAGGTTGAGCCTGCCGGGGCAAGATTCTGGTTCGGCAAGCCTTCATTCGCCGGCGCGGAGGTGCAGGTTCCGGGAGGCTCCCTGAAAATCAGGGCGGAGGGCCTCAGCGGCGAAACCCGCTACATCCAGTCCGTGACATTGAACGGGAAGAACCATCCTTACCCTTACATAGAGTTCAATGATATCGTGAAGGGCGGCGAACTCGTGTTCAGGATGGGAACCGAAAAGACTCTTTGGTATTGATTTCATAACACTAAACATAGATAATTATGACTGATTTCAGAAACGACTCGAGAATTGTCCTGACGCTTGACGCAGGCGGAACAAATATGGTGTTCAGCGCAATGCGCGGGGGAGAGTACATCGTGGACCCGATCACGCTCCCTTCCAATTCCAACAATCTCGACCTCTGTCTCGAAACGATGGTATTGGGTTTCAGCACGGTGCTCAACTCTCTGGAAGACAAGCCTGTAGCCATAAGTTTCGCATTCCCGGGCCCGGCCGATTACCCTAACGGCATCATTGGCGGATATCTCCCGAATTTCCCTTCATTCCGTGACGGGGTAGCTCTCGGACCATTCCTTGAGGACAAGTTCGGAATACCTGTATATATCAATAATGACGGTGACCTCTACGCATTCGGCGAGGCCCTCGGAGGAGCTCTTCCGGACGTGAACCGCAGGCTTGCGGAGGCCGGCAGCAAGAAGCGCTACCGCAACCTCATCGGCTACACCTTCGGAACCGGCTTCGGCTACGGAGCAGTCATTGACGGAGTCCTGAACCGCGGAGACAATTCCTGCGTGGAGACATTCTGCCTCCAGAACCCGAAGCTTCCCGGATACATAATCGAGGACAGCGTCGCAGTAAGGGCCGTCACAAGGGTTTACGGCGAGGCCAGCGGCCACATGGACCACGGCCTGACCCCGAAGGACATCAGCGATATCTGCCACGGCAGGCGCGAAGGTGACAGGGGAGCCGCCATCAAGGCTTTCAACGATCTCGGAGAGGCAGCCGGAGACGCCATGGCCACTGCTGCGACCCTGATTGACGGAATCATCTGCATCGGCGGAGGGATCATGAACAACAGCGAGTACATCATGCCGGGCATCCTTAATTCGATGAGAGGCACCATCAGGACAATGTCGGGAGATGTAATCGGCCGCGTCCAGTCCAAGGTTTACAATCTCGACGACCCGGAGGAGTTCGCCCAGTTCGCCAGCGGAGATGCGCGCGAGATAAAGGTCTATGGCTCTGACAGGACCGTGACCTACGACCCTCAGAAACGTATTGGTGTGATGAAGTCCAGGATTGGAGCCAGCAAGGCCATTTCCATTGGAGCCTATACCTTCGCACTCAGCCAGCTTGACAAGAAAAATGCTTGATTATGAAGACTTTATATCCATTGAAATTCAGGCCGATTCTCAAGACGGTAGTCTGGGGCGGCGAAAAGATAGCCCCTTTCAAGGGCATTGAGACAGAGCAGCACAATATCGGCGAAAGCTGGGAGCTCTCCGGCGTAAAAGGCAATGAATCAGTAGTTTCCGAAGGTGAACTCGCCGGCAGGACCATCACTGACCTCATTGACGAGTACAAGGGAACCCTCGTGGGCGGGAAGGTTTATGCCGAGAACGGCAATGTATTCCCGCTGCTCATCAAGTTCATCGATGCCAGGTCTGACCTCTCCATCCAGGTTCACCCGGATGACAGGCTGGCCGCAGAGCGTCACAACTCCAAGGGCAAGACCGAGATGTGGTATGTCGTGGGAGCCGACGAGGGAGCCCATCTCCTTTCCGGTCTCAACAGGGACCTCACACCGGAGGAATATGTGTCGATGGTGGAGAACAATACCATCACCGATGCCCTCACCGATTTCAAGGTAAAGCCGGGAGACGTGTTCTTCCTGCCTGCAGGCCGCATCCACGCCATCGGAACAGGCTGCTTCATAGCTGAAATCCAGCAGACATCGGACATTACCTACAGAATTTACGACTACGGCCGCCTCGGGCTTGACGGCAAGCCTAGGGAACTCCATACGGAGCTTGCCAAGGACGCCATCGACTACAAGGTATATCCGGAGTACAAGACCGCGTACGAGGAGAAGGCCAATGAGGAGAACCGTCTTGTAAGCTGCAAATACTTTACAACCACGCAGTTAGACATTGACAAGCCACTCGTCAAGGACCTTTCCGGACTGGATTCCTTCCTCGTTGTCATCTGCATTGAGGGCAGCGGAGAGCTTGTTGACAATGAGGATGGCGATGAAATCCGCATCCCTGTCCACAAGGGCGAGACTGTACTTGTCCCGGCATCGTCGAAGGGTGTAACCTTCGTTCCTGACGGCAAGGCAGTTTTCCTCACCAGCTGTGTTGAATAAGCCAATTGAACTACTAATTCCATTTATCATGAATCGAAAAGATTTTCTCAGAAGCCTGGGCTTCATCACAGCCGGGGCTGCGGTAATCGGCGGGGAGCAGAACCTCAAGGCCGCCGGCAAGGCAATGGGTATCCCTATGGAGGACCCTTCAATGACGGACCCGGAGGTGGATTTCCCTGTCAAGGGCCTCAGGGCCTCGGTCAATGGTCCGGTGAAGGTAATAATCATCGGCGCGGGAAACAGGGGACGCACCTACGCCAATTATGCCAAGGTTTATCCTGAATGCATGCAGATTGTGGGCGTTTCCGATATCCGCGAGAGCCGCAAGAATGCGATGGGAGACAATTTCAACATTCCTGAGGAACATCGTTTCGGTGACTGGAGCGAGGTTTTCACAGTGCCGAAATTCGCCGACGCAGTCGTCATCTCCACCCCGGACGACACCCATTACCATCCTTGCATGAAGGCATTGGAATGGGGCTATGACGTGCTTCTGGAGAAGCCGGTGGCCCAGAGCGAGAAGGAGTGCACCGACATTGCCGCACAGGCTCACAAGTATGGCGGCATCGTGGCCGTATGCCACGTCCTCAGATACAGCCCGTATTTCAGGGCTATGTACGAGGCCATCCATACCGGCCTGATAGGCAAGCTCATAAGTATCCAGCACATGGAGCCGATCGAGTGCCGCCACATGGCCCATTCATACGTGAGGGGCAACTGGCGTGACTCCAAGAAGACCACCCCGATCATCCTTGCCAAGAGCTGCCACGACCTGGACATTCTCCGCTGGTTCGTGGGCAAGCCTTGCAGGAGCATTGTGGCGGACGGCTCCCTGACCTGGTTCAAGCCCGAGAATGCACCGGAGGGAGCACCTCTGCGCTGCACTGACGGCTGTCCTCACGAGGCGACCTGCCCTTATTCCGCCATTGACGTATATGTCAGGAGGAAGCAGCATCTCGGAGTGTTCGACCTGAAGGATTCCCGCGACGAGCAGGAGATCATGTCCAAGATTTCTGACCCTGACAATGTCTGGGGAAGATGCGTGTATCACTGCGACAACGACCAGCCTGACCATTTCGTGAGCGAGATGGTGTTCGAGGACGGGACCACCGCTTCATTCTCGATGGAAGCCTTCACTCCTTACGGCGGACGCAGGACCAGGGTGATGGGAACTACCGGCTACATTGAGGGAGACGGCACGACATTCACCGTATATGAGTTCCGCAGCGACCGTAAACTCATCTGGGACAAGAAGTTGTCTGATATTCCGGAGTACCGTGGCTCAGGTCACGGCGGCGGAGACATGGCCCTCGTCTGCGATTTCCTCGAGGCCGTGTCAAGTCACGATGAGTCCAAGCTTACCAGCAATATCGACGCTTCCATCGAAAGCCACGTTATGGGCTTCAGGGCGGAGAAGAGCCGACTTTCACATAAGAAGGTGAAGGTTTCAAAGTAACGGAGTCAAAGAAAAGATAAACATGGTTTATGCCGGGCATCAATGACATATGGTCAGAGTTCAAGCAGACGGGCAGCACAAAGTCTTTCAGGAAGCTTTATGATGCGTGTTATGACTTGCTCTACCGTTATGCGTCATTTTATGTCGATAATCTTGATGCCGAGGAAGTCGTGCTGGACCTGATGCTCTACCTGTGGAGAAACCGGGACAGCATAGAAATCCAGTCTTCAGTGGAATCCTATCTGCGGACATCCGTCCACAACCGTTGTCTGAACAGACTCAGAGGACGCTGGCCGTCCACCAGCCTGGAACCTGTGGCTGAACTGGGCACCGAGATGGACCTGGGCAGAATCACTGAAAACGACATAAGCATAGTGGTCTGGGAAGCAATGGCAACCTTGTCCCCGAAATGCCGTCAGATTTTCGAGATGTCCCGCAACGATGGCCTTAAGAATTCCGAAATTGCCAGAATCATGGGGCTGTCAGAAAAATCTGTCGAGGCCTATATCACAAGGAGTCTCAAGCAGATACGCATATTTGCAAAGAAGGGTCTGCTGTTGCTGATTTTCATGGGCATCTGATGCTCAAGACAGTTTCCCGCAAGAATTTTTCAAGGAGGATGCACTTTTTTCAAGGGTATCCTCCTTTTTTTGTGTCTATAAATATAGCCTTGGTTAGGAAAAACATTATAATAATTTACTAATAACCCTTATTATGAAAAAAATTCTATTTATTGCAGTCGCGGCATCTTTATTGGCTGCATCCTGCCAGAAAGAACCTTCAGGAACAGCAAACCGGGCCAAAACGATCACGGTTACAGTTGAACCTGCGCCCCTGACCAAAATGGGAATTGAAGACGATCTGCAGCCAGTCTGGACCGCCGGTGAGACTGCTGCCCTCATTTCGACAACAGATTATAAGGTTGTAGCCACATCACAGCTCAAGGCAGAGGATATTGAGGGCGGGCTGGCCACATTCTCCTTCGAAGAGGTCCCTGAAGGCAGCTACAGGATCATTTCACCTTCTTCCTCTTCCATTTCATCAGAAGGGGTTGTATTCAGCATATCATCAAGCCAGACTCAAAGGGAACTCGGTCTGTCAGGCAGCCGCGCCTGTCTGGTCGGCGGGGCCAAGGACGGTTCAGATATCACTGTCGGGTCAGAAACTGCTTACGATGCGTCTGTGAAACTTGTCGGAGCGATGATCCAGATAAACGTATATGACAGTTCCAATCCTACCGGTGAAAAGGTGAAGAGTGTATCAGTCAATGCCCCTGCCGGAACACTGAGCGGCAATGTTACTGTCGGTTACGACGGCGAGGTGAAATCGGTATCCGGAACCGGCAGCAGTGCAAGTGTCTCTGTGGACAATCCGGAAATCGTTGTTGCGGACAAAGCTTCAGCCAAGGGTATCTATCTGGCTGCCGTTCCTGTGCAGATGGACGCGGATGATTCAGGTACTCTTACATATACCGTGGCTACAGACGGTTCTGTCTATGAATTTACCGTGACTGAGGCCGTGAACTGGGAGGCCGGAGTCGTCAGCACACTGGACATAGACCTTGCTGATGCGACCAAGGTTGAGAGGGAGAAGCCGATCATGTCCTCGACACACCCATACACTATGGGCGATTTCGAGATGACTGAAACGGAACCGGGAGTCTTTACTCTGGAGCACGTATGGCTCAGCGGCCAGGAAAAGGATATCTATTTCCCGGCCGGAACGAGCGGATTCTATTACAATGCTGTGGACGGATGGATTTCATCGGAAGATCCTGAATTTGATGTAGTGTTCTCAAGTGAGCCGGTCGCATTGAAAGTACAGCAATGGGGAGGAAAGAACTACACGGAGAAGTATTACACAATCATACTCAATACCAACACAATGAAACTTAAGGTGCTGCAGGACAGGGGAGAAAGGTTCTGGATTGTGGGCGACAACCTCAGTTGGGAATTGAATAAGTATGAGATGGATGTTGACTCTGAGGCAGGCATAGCCACCTGGAGCGGATATCTGAAGAAGGGCACGTTCAAGCTTCATGGTGAAAACCTGTATGAACCGGGATCTTGGGATGGCCCGGATCACCAGACCGGGGCCGGTGAGTGGTATTTCCATGACAGTTCAAGAGAGAACGGAATCTGCATGAACAGCGATGCTGACCAGAAGTGGGATCTTGCTGAAGCTGGCTATTACACTCTTGAGTTCAACTACAAGTCCAGCCCTATGACTTTCACCATCACCAGGAAGGAGAGTCTGGACCTGACAGTCAATGGAAAAGCCCTGACCTATGCCGGAAATGACCAGTACACCATTGAGGCCGAATTCAAAAAGGGCGAAAGTTTCACCCTTGCCGGCTGCAAGAATCTGGAATATGTGAACATGGATCCGGATTTCCTTGTCAGGGAAGGTGATTCATACAAGTTCAATGCAGTAGATGGCACTTACAGGTTCATACTCAATCTCCAGTCGCATGACATTACTTATGCTGATGATGCAGGCCAGAATATGATTGCATCCTGGACTCTTTTCCAGGGACTCAACAATGGCGGTTTTTATTCCACACTTATTCTTGCCGGTAACGGTATTGGAAATCTTACAATCAACTCCAGGAATCAGCCTGGCTGGAGCGTGGAATCTCCTGTTCAGCCTTTTATGGCAGAGGTTGAAAAAGGAATTTACCAGTTTACAGGTTTCTACTGCGGGAATTGGGAGTGGCAGAAGCCATACAACAGATGGACCTGGAGTCTGGATTTCAAATATTTTGGAAACATCTGGTGGGGCGGTGGCACAGAGAACGGAGTCAATCTGGTGGACAATACCGGCAAGATATGTCAGAATGGTGACGGCAATTTTACCTGGAAAGAATCAAACAATGCCTGGGAAGATGGTATGACATATCGTATGACTGTAAATCTGAATACCACTCCGCAGACAGTAACTTTCGATAAATTGTAAATATGGGCAGAAAACTGAATCTGTTTATCCGTTCTTTCCGCGGCGAACTCAGCAGCGAGGAGAAATCACTTCTTGATAAGCTCCTTGAGGATAAAGGCACTGCGGCGGAATATGAAATGTACAGGAACATCTGGGATCAGGCTATTGAAAAGGGGAAGTCCTCCAGGCCTGATTCCGGGAAATCCTGGAGACTGCTTCATTCCAGGATGGGACAGAAAGAAGCAGGACGTCGGATTTACAGAAGAATCTTTTACGCCGTTGCCGCTTCCGCAGCTGCTGCGGTCATAGCGATATGTGTACTTGTCAGATGGCCCGACAATCATCATGCTTGCAGTGAGCAGCTGCTTTCGGAAGCAGCTGCTGATGTCTGGGACGTGGCTCCTTCGGACAAGATTGTCGTGAAGACCTCAGCAGGAAAGTATTATTCAGTGGAGTCCGGACAGGCGGAAATCACACTGGAGGAAGACGGATGCATATCCATCAATTCTGTGCTTATGGCGGGGGAATCTGTCACGGGAGGATACAACAGGATAAAGGTTCCCCGCGGAAAAATGGCGAACTTGCAGTTGCCGGACGGCTCAAGTGTATTTTTGAACTCCCTCTCGGAGATCACATTCCCTTCAGAGTTCTCCGATGATGAAAGGATGGTTTATCTTTCCGGAGAAGCATATTTTACCGTTGCAAAGGATGCCCGGAGGCCTTTTACCACATTTTCGGACAGGATGAATGTAACTGTTTTGGGAACGGAATTCAACTTTTCCGCTTCGGATGAGTCATCGGTGGTAACTCTCGTTTCCGGAAATGTAAAGGTTGATACGGATATGTCAGAGTCCTGCATCCTGAATCCCAGCCAGCAGGTGGCTCTGCAGAACGGGAAGCTGACAGCGGTGAAGACTGTGGACGTCCAGCCTGTAATCTGCTGGAAATACCGTATAATGCAATGTGACAATCAGAATATATCCGATGTCTTTGACAGGCTTTCTGTTGCTTTTGACAAGGATTTCATCTGTGCTGACACTCTTGATGATATCTTCATCAGCGGAAAACTCGACCTGAACAAGAGTCTGGATGTCATACTTGAAACCATATCCTTCGCAGCTCCGGTGACTTTCATTGATACTGAGGAGGGAATAGTCGTTAAAAGAGTCAAATAAAACATAAATAGAATTAATACAACAGTTATGAAGAAACTCCTGTCGACATTGATGTCGCTGTTTCTTCTGATGGCTTTCAATCCTGGAAACCCGGCTCAGGCCCAGACAACCGGGCTGAGTTTTTCAATGGAGAATCAACCCCTTTCGAAATATATAAGCCATATTGAAGAGACCACAGATTACATCTTCTTTTTAAATAAGGAAGTGGACACCACTATCCCGGTTTCTCTCACCGTCAAGGGAGAAACCATTGATTCGGTATTGCGTAAACTGTTCGAAAAGACAGATATAGAATACAGCATCAAGGGCAATCAGATTTCCCTCAAGAAAAAGCAGGCAGTGCAGCCCGTTTCCAGCAAGCATATCGTGAGAGGTATTGTGACAGACTCCGGTTCGGATGAAACCCTCATAGGCGTGGGAGTTATGATCAAGGGTACCAATCAGGGTACGATCACGGACGAGGCGGGTGCCTACTCCATTGAGGTTGACCAGAATGCCACCCTCATATTCTCATATATCGGTTTCCGCAATGCCGAGGTGCTGGTCGGTGACCTGGCTATCCTGAATGTAAAGATGGAGCCGGACAATGAGATTATGAGTTCGGTGGTCGTCGGAGCCGGAGTCCAGAAGAGGATTTCGGTGACAGGAGCCATTACCGCGATGGAGGGAGACAAACTTCGCGCTCCGTCCTCATCTCTTACCAATAACCTTGCAGGACAGCTTGCGGGCGTGATTTCCGTCACCACCAGCGGTGAACCGGGCAGCACTTCTTCTTTCTATATCCGAGGCATCAACACTTTCGGAGGCCGCAGCACGCCATTGATAATGCTCGACGGCGTGGAAATATCCGCCAATGACCTGAACAATATACCGTCTGAAACGATCGAGTCATTCTCCATTCTCAAGGATGCTTCCGCAACAGCCATATACGGAGCGAGAGGTGCCAATGGAGTGATGCTCATCACAACCAAGACCGGCACCGAAAACACCAAGGCGAAGATCAACGTCACCTATGAGCATTCTTTCCTCCAGCCGGTCAATGTGGTGGAATACACTGACGGTGTCACCTATATGGAGACCTACAACTATGCCCAGAAGATGCGCTCTTCCAATCCCACTCCCAAATACAGCGACATCAAGATTGCCGGCACAAGAGACGGGATCAATGAATACGTTTATCCCGATGTGGACTGGTACAGCCTGATGCTCAAGAAGTTCACCATGAATGAGAGGGCAAATGTCAATATCCAGGGAGGAGGTTCACACGTGACTTATTACATGAGTCTTCAGCTCAATCACGACAGCGGTGTCCTGAATGTCCCAAAAAGCTATTCTCTGGACAATAACCACAACCAGATGCGGTACATTTTCCAGAACAACCTGCAGTATAAGGTGACCCCTTCCACTACTCTGGGCCTTAGGATGAATGCCCAGATTTCCAATCTGAAGTCTCCAAATACCTCTGCCCATGAGATTTTCAGCCAGGTGTATTACAACAATCCTGTCCTGTATCCGGCTGTTTTCCCTGACGACGGAAGCGGGCATATCAAGTTCGGTTCGGATTTCATCAATTCGTTAAGCTACTATGATAATCCTTATGCCAATATGCTCAATTCCTTCAAGGAAGTGAACGACAGCAAACTGAATGTTTCATTGAATTTTGACCAGAAACTGGATTTCATAACCCAGGGACTTTCCATCACTGCACTTGTCAATTTCAATTCCTGGTCTTCATCCTCCTTCACCAGATCTCTTACTCCTTTCCTTTACCGTGTCGTCCCGGGAAGTTACAATATCGTGGCTGACCGCTATGCGCTGGAGCTGCTCCGTGAAGGCGAAACCTACATCAATCAGTCAAATGTCTCAAGGGCTTCGGACAACCTTTTCTATTTCGATGCAAGGCTGAATTACAACAGGCGTTTCAGGAAACATTCCGTGACGGGAATGCTGATGTACATGATGAGACAGTTTCGGAGTGAAGTCCTCCCGAGCCGCAACCAGGGTCTCTCAGGACGTGTAACCTACGATTATGACAACCGTTATCTTGCAGAAGTCAACTTCGGCTACAACGGTACGGAAAGACTTGCCAAGGGGGAACGTTTCGAGTTTTTCCCGGCTGTGTCGCTGGGCTGGGTGCTGAGTAACGAGAATTTCTGGGCTCCTTTGAAAAAGGTGGTGTCCCATCTGAAACTCAGGTCCTCCTACGGACTTGTAGGAAGTGATGAGACCGGCGGCAGCGGTGCACCATACTATATGTACATGTATTCCGTGAACCTGAACAACGGTCCTTATTTCCAGTCGGGACAGCAGGGAAACTCTTCCTATGAGTATCAGGGACCGATCATTACCGGTTACCCTGTGGAAAATCCATCCTGGGAGAGATCCAAGCAGTTCGATGTGGGACTCGACCTCCATCTTTTCAATGATTGGCAGATAGTCTTCGACTATTTCGACTATAACAGGGAACGCATCCTCATCGAAAGGGCATCATTCCCGGACATCATGGGCTACATGGGTATAAAGCCGTGGGCCAATCTCGGAAAAGTCCGCAACAGGGGTGTGGAGTTCAGCATCAATTACCGGAAGGAAATCATTCCTGATCTGACCATGGATCTCAGGGGCAATTTCACTTACACCGCCAACAAGCTTGTCTATAAGGATGAGCCCGAATATGACTACTCCTGGCAGCGCCAGACAGGGAAGCCTCTGAATGCCCTCTACGGCTATATCTGTGACGGATTTTTCGAGGATGAAGAAGATATAAAAAGGCACTCGGACCAGTCTTTCTTCGGAAGTCAGGTGATGCCGGGCGACTTGAAGTACAGGGATATAAACGGAGACGGCTCCATTACATCCGAAGATATGGTGATGATGTCCCCTTACGGCTCCAATCCGGGAATCCAATACGGCTTCGGCGTGAGCCTTACCTACAGGAAATTCGATATCAGCGTATTCTTCAACGGGTCAGGAAACCGCAAGATATTCCTTGACCCTGCCTGGGTGCAGCCGTTCAACCAGTCGTGGACAGCAGACCGCAACCTGATGCGGTGGATTGCTGACGGTTACTGGAAAGAGGGGGCGGACAACTCTTCTGCCGTATGGCCAAGACTCGGCACGGCTCAGGCACAGCAGGAAAACAACCTTGTCTCGAGCACCTTCTGGATGAAGGACGTGAGTTTCCTGCGTTTCAAGACCTTTGAAGTGGGATATTCATTTCCTCATTGCAGGGTGTATCTGAGTGGAGACAATCTGGCTGTATGGTCTCCTTTCAAGTACTGGGACCCTGAATTGTATTTCAGTACATATCCTTTAAGCCGGACATTCAACATAGGTGTTCAAGTTAATTTCTGACAATATGAGAATCAACCATATATCCAAGCATATAATATCCTCGCTGGCTGCATCCTGCATGTTATCCTGCAGCTTCCTCGATGTCGTGCCTCCTGAGACTGAAGGACCGGATGACTTTCTGATTGAGGCCGAAGATGCGTTGAAGTATCTTTACGGCTGCTATGGCACTTTACTTAACAATAATACCAAAGTGCTGTCTTATAACACATTGGCATTCGGAAGCGATGAGGTGGTGGGCCCGGAAACTGTCTATGACCATTTCCGGAAGCAGCAGTGCAACCAGGTGACCGGATACAATGTGGCTTCAAGTGGCGGAGTCTGGGGCCCATACTACCAGGGAATCGGATACTGCAACAAATTCATAGCCGACATCACGACCTACGATGTGAAGAATCTCACCAACAGCGACAAGGTGAATTATATAGCCGAGGCGAAATTCCTCAAGGCTTATTATCACTATAAGCTGATGTCAGCCTGCGGTCCGATTCCGATAATTGACTCCCAGCTCCCGATGTCCCTGCCTAAGGAACAGATCCCGGGACGTTCCCATTTCGATGCCTGCACAGATTATGTCGTGAATCTCTGCGATGAAGTCTATCCGGATCTGGAAAAGGATTTCGACTATAACTCGCGCTACTATGGAAGAGCCACCAAGATGGCTGCCAAGATGCTGAAGGCCAAGGTCCTTGTGCTTGCTGCATCCCCGCTGTGGAATGGTTCTTTCCACGACAAATCCTGGAAGAATGAGAAATATGAGACTCCGGGATACGGCTACGAGCTTGTGTCAAAGGTGTATGATCCGAAGAAATGGGAGAGGGCCGAGAAGGCATGTCTGGAAGCGATAGAGGAGGCTCATGAAAACGGGCACAGGCTGTTTGACCTGGAAGATTCCGAAGTCCTCAGAATGTCAGAGGGCATTGCTCTCCCGAAGGTGCCTGTAAGTGATGAGGCCGCCAGGGAAGAGATAGCAAAACGCACTATGCTGATGCGTTACGTTACCGTCGCAAGACCCAATCAGGGCAATAGGGAAATCATGTGGGGCTGTCTTTGGCTCAATAATGAGATATGCTCCTGGGCTTCGTATCCGCATTATGTGCTTATCCGCGAAAACGGCCAGCCTGCAGGTGGTTGGGGCATGATAAGTCCGACTCTTCAGACTGTGGAGTCCTTCTTTACCAAGAACGGAAAGCGTCCGGCGGACGATCCGGCCTTCCCGAGTGAAGGTGACTGGCTCAGAAGGGCCGGTTTTGAAGGAGCACAGGAAAATGTCATCAATCTCTGCGCCAACCGTGAACCTCGCTTTTACGCAGCCGTTTCCTTTGACGGTGATGAATATTCTCCGGTGATTGCCAATGGTTCGCCGCTCTATATAAATGCAATGGATCCTGACCAGAATGGTTACAACACCGACAAATACGGCGTGAACAACAATTCCCGCACAGGATTCTGGAACAAGAAGCTGGTGCATCCGAATACACGTTATGACACCTGGGGGAATGACAATACCGGAACCGTGATTGACCACCCCTGGGCAATCTTCAGGCTTGCAGACCTCTATCTGATGTATGCGGAGGCTTGCGCTCATACCGGCCATATTCCCGAAGGTCTGGTGTACTTGAATATGATAAGGAAGAGAGCCGGGGTGCCGGAATACACACTTGCCGAAGTCTCGGACTCTGAAATATTCCTGAAGGCTGTCCTTGAGGAAAGATTTTCGGAACTGTATCTCGAAGGCATGCGTCTGGAGGATATCCGGCGCTATGTCAACGGCCCTAAATATATGAGCCACGACTGCTATCAGGGACTCAATGTCCTTGAAAAGAACCTTACCTTCGAGACCTTCAACGTCAGGAAAAATGTGGAACAGCAATATGTATGGCACGACAGGATGTACCTGCAGCCGGTTCCGGACAATGAAGTATATGCAAACCCGCAGATGGTTCAGGCTCCGCTTTACTAAATCTATTGGATTATGAATACGAATATTTACAAATATCTTTGCATATCGGTTGCGGCAGCATCATTGCTGTCCTGTACGGAAAATAAGATGGACATATTCCCGGATGAGTACAAGACGATAGTCTATGTCAAGGAAAATACGGCCAATTATGTCACAATAGATGCTACGGCCGAGAATCCGACCTTTGATTTTACAGTGTGCAAGGGAGGCAGTGATATAACGGATCTGGCTGATGTGAGTGTCAGACCTCTGACTCAGGAGTATGTGGACGGGCATTACAATTCCGCTTCAATGAATATCAGGTATTCCGTATTGCCGGATGATGCCTACACCGTGGACACTCCGCTTGATCTTCACTTTACGGCGGATGAAACATACAAGGTCATTTCATATACATTGATTTCTGAAAAACTGGCCGCTCTGGTTTCCGACAACCCTGGAGTACGTTACATTATCGGCTTCAGCCTTGACAGCAAGACGACATCTGTCAATGAGAAATGCTCGACGTATGTCTGCGAAATCAGTGATGTGATAGTTCCCACTCTGGGTTTCGAAAGAGCCGGGCTGAACAGGTTAAGCACACCTATAGATGAATCATATACGGATGACGAACTTACGATAAAACTTCCTGTAGAGGTCAAGTCGCTTAAGAACCGTTGGGATATCAATGCTGATGTCGAACTGGACATGGAGTGGCTCAATACCTACAATGCAGTCAACGCCACCGACTATTCCCTGCCTGAGGGCTACAGCTTCACTCCTAAGGTAGAACTTGTATCTTCCGAGCAGAAGGCGTATGTGATGATAACCCTGAGTAATGTATCCGAAATCCTTAAAGCTGTCATCCTGCCCCTGAGACTCAGGAATGCATCCCAGTTCAAGATTTCAGAAACCGATGATGTCTGTGCGCTTATGATAGACCCTACCATCGCCCATCCGGTAGAATTTGACAGAAGTGTGTGGGCTTGGAAGGAGTGCTGTCATGAACCTTGGGAGAGGGGTGGCAATTGCTCGGCTTATTATATGATTGACAATGATCCGGAATCATACTGGCACTATAGCTGGGAACAGGACAGCCCTTGCAACGGGCAGAATAATCATTGTTTTGTATTTGATATGGGATCAGTGCATACGGTTTCCGGCTTCGGCTACATATGCCGTCAGAATCTTAAAGGCATATGGGGTACAGATGCTGTAAATGCCCTGACATTCTTTATCTCCGACAATGATTCTGCAATGACTCAGGATGTTCACGACCATTCCGGCTGGAAGAAAATCGTCGATGCTTATCCTGTGGAGACTGTCAATGAGGAGCAGAGGATTCCGACAAGACTTGCAATGGGCCGCTATATAAAGGTGATGATTGCCGGGTCGGCACAGATTGAAAGTAATAATGGTGCCATGAAAGGGTGTATAGCTGAAATAAAAGCATACGGAAAGAATTGACAATTTGAGAATTATGAACAAATACATTTATTTCGCCATCTTGTGTCTGGCACTGATGATGGCAGGATGCGACAAGAATGAAGCAAGGGAGAAGATTAATGACCCGACGGGAAAATTCATGAAGACCGTCGAGCGCGGATTATGTCAGGCGGACGGCAGCGAATTCACCATCAAGGGCGTCAATCTGAACCATTGGCTTACACCGGAGGCCTATTGCTTCGAGTTTCAGAATATCTCCGTATCCGAAGTCGATAAAGCATTCCGTCAGCTTTTCGGTGACGAGTATATGAACGGATGGTGGAAACGTTTCCTGGAAAACTACATCTGCGATGAGGATTTTGAGTATCTCAACTCCATTGCTGCGAACACAGTGCGTTTGCCGTTGACATACAAGCTCTTCAATGACACCTTCTATCTTTGTGACAACGACCCAGAAGCCGGTTTCAGGTTTATCGACTATGTTGTCAGGATGTGCAGGGAAGTCGGACTGTATCTGATCCTTGATATGCACGTGGCTCCGGGAGGACAGAGCGGCGCCGCTCATATTGACGATAGTGACGGATATCCGCATCTGTTTGAAAGTCAGGAGAATATGGATGAATATTGCAGAATCTGGAAGATGATTGCGGAGCGTTATGCGGAGGAGCCGATAATTCTGGGCTATGAGCTTCTGAATGAGCCGATTGATTCAAAGTACAATGCTTTGTATCCATATCTTCAGCCGACTTATGAAAAGGTAACGGCAGCTATCAGGGAGGTGGACAGCAACCATATAATAATCCTTGGTGGAGCAAACTTCTGTGATGATTTTTCCATGCTGACAGATTATGCCTTCGACTCGAAGATAATGCTTACTGCCCATCGCTACCACAGTGTGGATGTCAGCAAATTTTCCGATATCTCCGCACAGACCAATCTGCCGATGTACATGGGTGAGTTCGGACACTGGGGAGGCGGAACGGATCTGACAGCCCAGGTCGTCTCAAATATAAAATCGAGGGGAATGGGATATACTTACTGGCCGTTCAAGAAAATGAACGACTGGGAGTCCCTTCTCGGTTTTGCGGTCCCTGAATACTGGGAGAGCATCAAGGAGTTCGTCCTGTCTCCAAGAGGGACTACGGCCCAGCTGCAGATTGCACTGAAAAAGGTAGATGTCGAAAAGGCGAAAGGAGCAATGGAGGAATATCTTGAAAACTGCAGATTCAGAAACTGCTTCGAGAGATCCGCAGTCAAGGATGGCCTGCAGTTCAAATAGCATCAATCCTGGCCCTCTGAACAGTATGCAAAGAGTATTTACATCAATTGCATTGGCTATTCTTGCCCTGCTGTCCTGCATCAGCATGACAGCCGAAGGATACTCCTGGAAAGCGAAATGGATTTCCAAGGAGCAGTGTACAAGTGAGGCAAACACCTGGCTGGCATTCAGAAAGGATGTCCATCTGGATAAGGTCCCCCGATCCATTGTTGCGCATATCGCTGCAGACAGCAAGTACTGGCTGTGGATAAATGATGAAATGGTGGTCTTCGAGGGTGGCCTGAAGAGGGGTCCTGCACCCGGCGACGGCTATTATGACGAGGTGGAAATCGCATCTTATCTCAAGCCCGGGACCAACAGGATCAGCATTCTGCTGTGGTACTTCGGACGCGCGGGATTCAGTCATATGAGCAGCGGCATTGCAGCAATGATTTTCGATGCCAGGGCAGAAGGGATTGAGATACTTTCGGACAAGGACTGGGGTTGTGAGATTCACAGTGGCTATGGGACAGCCCATTGCCCGGCCACCAACTACCGTCTCCCGGAGAGCAGCGTCCGCTACGATGCCAATGCCTTTCCGGAAGATTGGTACCGGCAGGATTCTCAGAAATGGTTCGGCCCCGCAATCGAGATCGGCATAGAGTCGGGGCGCCCTCCTTTCGGCAGGCTGGTCCGCAGGCCTGTTCCTCTCTGGAAGGACTACGGCTACAGCAGATTCTCATCCATCCGTCAGTCCGGCGACACTCTTTTCTGCCGTCTTCCGTACAACTGCCAGTTCTCCCCGTGTCTCAAGGTCAATGCTCCTGCAGGGAAGGTTATTTCAATGATCACCGATCACGACTATGTGACGGGGGAGAAGTGTGTCAGTGCGGAATATGTCACGAAAGAGGGCATTCAGGAATATGAGCACCTGCCGTGGATGAACGGAGACGTGCTTATGTATATTGTCCCTCCTGAGGTGGAAGTCATTGAGGTGGGCTTCCGCGAAACAGGGTATCCAACTGAATTTGCGGGCACATTTTCCTGCGACGATCCTTTTCTCAATGACTATTGGGAAAAGGCTGTCAGGACGATGTACGTGAATATGAGAGACAGTTATTTCGACTGTCCTGACCGGGAAAGGGCACAGTGGTTCGGAGACATAGTCAATGATCTCAATACGGCTTTCTATTGTTTTGACCGCAATGCGGACCAGCTTGCCATAAAAGGCTATCTGGAACTGGTTAATTGGCAGAAACCCGACGGTGTCCTATACCATCCTGTTCCTTGTTCCAACTACTTCAAGGAGCTTCCCATGCAGCTCATGAATGTAGTGGGATGGTACGGACTGCGCAACCTGTGGTTTTATTCCGGAGACTCTTCTTTCGTTGAGGATGTCTACGAACCGGTTCACAGATACCTGCACGAGGTATGGCAATTGGATTCAGAGGGTCTTCCGATTTACCGCGTCGGGGATTGGGACTGGCCCGATGAAGGACAGCACAGGGACCGTCAGGCCCAACTGAATATCTGGTACTATCTTGCCTTGAAATCCGAGGCGGTCTTTGCAAGGATGCTTGGCCGGGAATCTGATGCACTTGAGAATGAGTCCGTTATGCTGGGCATTGCAGAGAAGGTCAACAGAGACTATTGGAATGGAAATGAATACCGCAGTCCTGACTATGATGATCCGCATCCGGATGACCGGGTGCAGGCGCTTGCAGTAATCTCCGGCATAGCCGCAGCCGACAAATATCCGGCAATCAAGGATGTCCTGAGCAGAGAATATAACGCTACGACTTATATGTTTCCTTATGTTCTCGATGCCCTGTTTACCATGGGAGAACCTCAGATGGCTCTGGACAGGATGAAGAAGATGTATCCGTCCGTGATGAAGGAGGGATGCTCTACCTTGTACGAGCATTGGAATCATACGGGCTCGTGCAATCACGCATGGACTTCGGGGGCTATCGTGCCGATGTTCAGGCAACTTGCCGGTATTGATGCCCTTGAACCCGGATACAGGCGTTTCAGGCTGAATCCTCAAATGGGGCCTCTCAATCATGTCAGTGCATCTTTTGAGACCGGATACGGCAGGATTGCAGTGACGCTTGACCGTAGCGGAAAGAAAATCAGAGCATCCTTGACCGTTCCCGAAGGCACTCAGTGCGAGGTCAGGCTCCATAATGGCATAGTGGAGACACTTGAGGCCGGTATTCACAAAGTTACATTATATGGCAACAACTAGGCAAGCCGGGGCGGAAGCAATTGCAGCTGCATTGGCACTTTTCTTCTTCATTGAAGCGGATGCCAAAGTAATTCCCAACCCCATATTCGCGGACAATATGGTCCTGCAGCAGAACACTGAAGTTTCTTTCTGGGGAGAGGCCAATGCTGGAGCCCGGGTGAAGATTACACCTTCGTGGAGCAGGAAAACAGTCAGCGTTCAGGCTGATGCGGATGGGAAATGGTTCACGAGACTGGCCACCCCTTCCGCCGGCGGCCCTTATGAGATTTTTCTTGATGACGGTGAGAAGACAGGCATAAGCAATGTTCTCATCGGTGAGGTCTGGCTCTGCAGCGGACAGTCCAATATGGAAATGCCCGTTAAGGGATGGCCGGGGCAGCCCGTAGCCGGTTCTGCTGAATATATACTGAAAGCTGATGCGCAACTGCCTGTGCGTCACTGTTATGTGAAACGAGAAACAGCATTGGCGGTCAGGGATAAATGCACTGCGGCCTGGACGGAAAATACCCCGGAGGGAGTGGCAGAGTCTAGTGCCTATGCCTATTTCTTCGCCAGAAGGCTGAATGAAGTGCTGGATGTCCCGGTGGGAGTCATAAACGTGTCCTGGGGCGGCAGCAGCATTCAGGCCTGGATGAGCAGGGAATTGCTGGAAAGGGAATTTGCAGGAGAGGTGGATTTGAAAGCCTATGAGCTGGGAAGATGGCCGGAAGGACAGCAGGGATTTGTGCCTGCCTGTCTCTACAATGCAATGCTGCATCCGATTGCCCCATACACCGTAAAGGGATTCATATGGTACCAGGGATGCAATGACAGAGCGGATTACAGACTCTACCGGAGAATGCAGCCTGCATTCGTGTCCATGTTGAGGCAGGAATGGGGCGATGACACGCTTCCTTTCTATTTTACCCAGATTGCACCTTATGCTTACGGAAATCCAGATGACACTTTGTCTGGGAATTTCATGTGGGCTCAGGCCCTGACTCTGGAGAACATTCCTTACAGCGGAATGGTTTCCACTGCGGATGCCGGAGAAAAGAACTGCATCCACCCTTCCGACAAGAAGACACCTGCAGAACGTATGGCGAATCTTGCTCTTGTGAATACCTACGGATATTCGGGTATTGTCGATGTGCAGACACCTGTAGCTGAATCTTTTTCATTTGTCAATGGGGAAGCGGAGGTGACATTCCGCACCGGGCCATTGGGGCTTATGCCCATTTTTACTGATTTGCAAGGATTCGAGCTTGCAGGGGAGGACGGGATTTTCCGTCCGGCAGTGGGCAGAATAGATGAAAACCGCACAAATCTGGTCAGGGTGCAGTCTCCTGAAGTTCCCGCTCCGGTGGCGGTGAGGTATTGTATGAAGAACTGGTTTGTGCCGACACTGTTCAATTGCTCAGGCATTCCGGCCAGCCCATTCTCTTCTTCCCAATAGCGTTATTCCGCACGGCAGCAGTCTATTGGTAAATAAGGACATAATTATTGTCAATAAGTCCGCTCGCAGCACGTAGTTTACGGAGATTTCGTAAATTTGCGGTCTGTTATGAGCGGATTTGATATTTTTCTGCTGGCAATGGCGATAACTGCCGTGCCGGTGTTCATAGTCCTCTTCTTCATTGATGCGGGCTATGGCAAGTTCTATACGAAGAAATGGGGACCGGCTGTGAACAACAGGCTCGGCTGGGTTCTTATGGAGTCCCCGGTTTTCTTCGCAATGCTGGCCCTCTGGTGGTTTTCCGGAAGGCGGGGAGACATTGCCCGTCTGGCATTCTTCCTGCTTTTCGAACTGCATTATTTCCAGAGGTCCTTCATTTTCCCGGCCCTGATTCGGGGCAATGGCAAAATGCCCCTCTCCATCATTCTGATGGCTGTGGCCTTCAATCTCCTCAATGCAGGAATGCAGGGCGGGTGGATATTCTATGTATCTGAGCCTGAATACTATACGTTGGAGTGGCTGAAGACCCCGCAGTTCATCGCCGGCACCATTGTCTTCCTCTCAGGAATGTTCATCAACATCCAGTCCGACTCCATTATCAGAGGGCTCAGGAAGCCGGGTGACACCAGGCACTATCTCCCGAAGAAGGGCCTGTACAGATATGTCACCAGCGCCAATTATTTCGGGGAATTCGTGGAGTGGTGCGGTTTCGCATTGCTGACCTGGTCCTGGGCAGGTGTCCTTTTTGCAGTATGGACATTCGCCAACCTGGCTCCGAGGGCGGCGAGGATTTACGAGAGATACAAGGTGGAGTTTGCGGATGAACTGGATGTGAAGAAGGTGAAAAGAATGCTGCCTTTTGTTTGGTAAATGATTGAAAATTAACGATATATGGCAATAGAATCTAAGATTTTCACGCCGGTAAAGATAGGTCCGGTGACATTGCGCAACAGGGTGATCCGCTCGGCTGCGTTTGAGAACATGGCATATGACAACAGTCCTTCCCAGGATCTTTACGACTATCACGTGGCCGTGGCCAGGGGAGGCGTCGGGATGACGACATTGGCCTATGCCGCCGTGGCGAAGTCCGGGCTTTCCTTCAAGGGCCAGCTCTGGATGCGCAAGGAGATTGTTCCCGGGCTGAAGAGGATTACGGATGCAATCCACGCCGAGGGCGCCAAGGCCTCGATCCAGCTCGGACATTGCGGCAATATGACCCACAGGTCCACCTGCGGATGTCTGCCGGTGGGTGCCAGCGGAGGTTTCAACATGTATTCGCCTACATTTGTAAGGGCGTTGAAAGTCAGTGAGATACACGGACTGGTAAGTGACTTCGGCAATGCCGTGAATCTGGCCCGGGAGGCCGGGTTCGACTGCGTGGAGATTCATTGCGGACACGGATACCTCATCAGCCAGTTCCTCTCCCCATACACGAATCACCGCAAGGACGAGTTCGGAGGCTCCCTGGAGAACAGGATGCGTTTCATGCGCCTTGTCATAACGGAGGTGATGAAGGCTGCGGGGGATGATATGGGCGTCATTGTAAAGATGAATATGCACGACGGCTTCAAGGGAGGAATGCAGAGGGCTGAGTGTCTGGAGGTTGCTAAAGAACTTGAACGTCTCGGGGTCCACGCCATTGTGCTTTCTGCGGGCTTCGTGAGCAAGGCTCCGATGGAGGTGATGCGCGGGGCAATGCCGCTCAAGACCCTTGCCTATTATATGGATATGAAGAAGTTCTGGTGGCTCAAGGCGGCTCTGCACACTATCGGAAGGCTGCTTATCCCTACGGTTCCGTACAAGGAAGGCTATTTCCTCGATGATGCCAAGCAGTTCCGCGAGGCGGTCAAGCTGCCGCTCATCTATGTCGGCGGCCTCATTTCCAGGGAAAAGATGGAGGAGGTGCTGGATGCCGGTTTCCAGGGACTTCAGGTGGCCAGGGCCCTTGTCCACGACACGGATTTCGTGAACAAGCTCCGCTCCGGGGAAATCACCTGCAGCAGCTGCAAGCATTCCAATTACTGCATAGGCAGGATGTACACTCTGGAGATGCGCTGCCATCATTGCGTTGAGAAAATGCCGAAGTCGCTCAGGAGGGAAATCGAAAAAGCGGAGGCTGAATTATGATGGCATTGGTGACCGGAGGAAGTTCCGGTATCGGTCTCGAGTTCTCCCGCCAGCTGGCGGCAAAGGGATATGACCTCATCATTGTCAGCAATATCCAGGAGCAGCTGGACAATGTCTGCGGTCCTCTCGCGGAGGAGTTCGGGGTCAAGGTTATTCCTCATTTTCAGAATCTTGCAGCTGCGGATGCGGCTGAGGAACTGCTGGCCTGGTGTGACAGCATCTCCGTTCTTCCGGACGTGCTGATCAACAATGCGGGAATGTTTTATTTCAAGGAGCTCCGCCCCGAGCTTATGGGCAAGGCCGAGGTGATGATAGGGCTCCATGTCACCACGCCTACCAAGATCTGCGTTCTTTTCGGGGACAGGATGAAGCAGCGCGGAAGTGGAAGGATTCTGCTCGTGGCCTCGATGGCTGCCCGCATCCCCGCTCCCGGTATCCAGGTCTATTCGGCCACGAAGGCCTATCTCCGCAGTTTCGGCGAGTCGCTTTCCTACGAGATGAAGCCTTACGGTGTGACTGTCACCACTTTATGCCCGGCTGCAGTGGCCACGCCTCTCTATGGGCTGAGGAAGGATCTGCTTAAGTTCGGAGTGGCAATACGTGTGATTCATACTCCTCAATGGCTTGTCAGGAGGGCATTGAAGGGAATGTTCAGAGGGCGCAGGCTGATGAAGCCGTCGCTGATGAACTATTATCTTCCGCCAATGATAAAGTTCCTTCCGGCTCCATTGGAACAAATGATATGGGACAAGTTCAAGGACAAAATATAGTCCCGTCCGGCTGGTTCATTGTGACCGGGGCGAGCGGAAGCGTTGGCGGAGAGGTGGTAAAAGGCCTTGCCGCCAGGGGCTATGATGTCATTCTGGCCTGCCGCAATCCCGAGCGCGGACGCCGGACAGCCGATGCCGTGCTCAGGGAAGTGCCTGGAGCCAGGCTGCGGATAGAGTTGCTGGACTTGTCCTCGTCCACGAGCATCAGGGACTTCGTCTCCCATATCAGCGGGCTAGAAATAGCCGGTCTGCTGAACAATGCCGGCTCCATTTTCCGCGACTATGCCCTGACTGCGGAGGGTCGCGAAAGGACATTCGCCGTGAATTATTTCGGGCCGAAGGAACTGACCGAGGCCATTCTTCCAAGGCTTGGATTCCGGGGAGTCGTCGTCAACACGATTTCTGTAACTGCCTTTCTTTCACATCTTTCCGACGCCGATTTTCAGCCTGATCCCAATCGGTTCGGCCAGCTCAGGACTTACGGCAAGGCCAAGCTGGCATTGCTCCGCTATACCCGTGAACTGGCTGCCGGGCATCCCGATCTGATTGTCAATGCGACAGATCCCGGTGTTGTGAACAGCAATATGATCACGATGGGCCGCTGGTTCGATCCTCTTGCGGACGTGATTTTCCGCCCGTTCTGCAAATCCCCGGCGAAGGGGGCCATCCCTGCCATCAATGCCATAACTTCCGGTCTTTCAGGCAGGTATTTTCACGGCAATGTCAGCCGGGCCTTGTAGGCATTGCCCCGGCCGAGTTTCCTCCTCATTCCCGTCTTGACATCCTTGCATTTTTTTCAGAAAACTCTTGACTCGTACCCGAGGGGAGTGTATATCTTTGCAGCGGTTACCAAGGAATCTTCAAAAAATATCGTACGATGAAGTATAAGACAAAGTTGAAAATCGGTGAATTCTCCCGGTTGATGCAGGTTACTGTAAAGACGCTCAGACATTATGAGACCAAGGGTCTTCTGATGCCTTACGAGGTGGACGAATGGACAGGCTACCGTTATTACAGTCTGGCCCAGATGCAGAGGATGCAGTCGATAAGGCAGATGCAGAGGCTCGGCTTCTCGCTGGAGGAAATCAGGGATCTGCTTGATGACCGGACGCAGGCGCCCAGCATTGAACTGCTTGACGAGAAGATCAGGACGACGGAGAAACTGCTTGCCGAGCTGAATGAGAGGCTTGTGAAACTGCTCGAGTGGAGGGATTCACGCAAAAAGGCAAAGAGTATGGAAAAAATTATCATTCAGGAACTTCCTGAGATCATCGTGGCTAGTCACCGCGAGGTGATTCCAGATTATGATGCACTTGGACCGCTGTGCTGTATGAAGATAGGTCCGGCAATGGCGGCGGCCGGCTGCAGATGCCCGGAGCCGGGTTATTGCTTCACCATTGACCACAACAAGGAGTACCGTACGGAGAATATTGACATTGAGTACTGCGAGCAGGTCGAGGAAATGCTTCCCGACACGGACTTTATCAGGTTCAAAAGACTTCCGGCTATTCCCAAAGCATTGTGCATGAAGCATGTAGGCCCATATGACCGCTTCTCCGAATCTTTCACGGAGGCCGTGCGCTA
>JALFFZ010000076.1 GCA_022777585.1 Bacteroidales bacterium
TCTGCTGAACTGAACGACACTCAATGAAACTGTGTGTTTCGACAAATATCTTTACAGATTCAGGCATGCCACCGACTACGAGATATTTCTGATAGAGATCAAGCGCCATTTTATGGACTGATTCTGCAAGTCCTTCATTGGTCTTGTAGTGTTCGCGGATTTTTTGCGCCAGAACATCGTTATTTGTGGCCCATAGAAACTCTTCGAAGTCCATAGGGTAGAGGGTGAGTTCATCAACCTTGCCTACTGGATATGAGAAGTCATTTTCCGCTTCGTTTCCACCGATTGATGTGATTTCATCTTCCTCCTGCTCCTTTTCTCCTTTGTTTACTGCAACTCCAAGAAGACTTCCGGCTGCCACGATGTCATACTGAGGATATTCTTCCTGGAAGTACTTAAGAGCCAGAAGGGCACGTTTGCAGTCCTGGATCTCATCAAGAATGATCAATGTGTCGTGCGGGGTAATTCTTACATTGTAGAGTGATTCAAGATATGCGATGACTTCCAAAGGATTGATGTTTGCCTTCAGGAAGTTGCGTACATCAGGAACGAGGTCGAGGCTGACGCGGACATAGTTCTTGTAGTGTTCTTTTCCGAATTTTTCGAGAATGTATGATTTTCCTACCTGTCTTGCTCCTTGAAGGATGAGGGGTTTGTGACCTGGCCTGTTTTTCCAATCAACGAGCCGTTCTGTGATTTTCCTTTTCATCGCAAAATGAATTTACTGAGACCAAAATTAATCAAAAACTATGAAAAAATCAAAATCAGAGTGACTTTTTCATAGTTTTCGATAATATTTGCGTCTAAATCCGCTATTTACAAATCGCAAAAGAAGGGTCGTCGGCAGAATTTTTCCTATTTTGACCTGTCAAAATATCAGAATAAGATTCTTCTCATAATCGGAGCCCGCCAGGTGGGCAAAGTTATGAAAAGATGATTGAATATTCCGGAAATACCCTGTCAGCCGTCGATCAAAACAATTCGGTAATGATGAACCAGATAAGCAGAATGCAGGCTAGAATTCCCACAATGCTTTTGATGAGACAGCCGCATCCACCCTGGCCGCCTGTAAGCAGCAGGAATAACTCCGAAAAGGATATGCCTATAATTCTCCCAAGTAAATACAGTACAAGGACAATTGCCCCCAGTATGATGAACCATGCAGGTGTTTCCATATGATATTACAGTTTTTGTGATTTGCTGTATTTTGATTCTGCCAGCCCCAATTCCGCCATCAGGGATTCATATCTCTCCCTGGCTGCCTTGATCCTTGCCCGGTGTTCCGCATTGCGTTCACGTCTCTGTGCCTGCTCGGAATTGTAAGCGGCGCCGTTGCATCGGATCTGTCCGGCAAGTACGTGCAATGTCCCTTCCCGCCTGTCCTTCTTCAGTCCGCATTCCCAAACCGTCACGACTTTCCATCCCATTGTCTCGAGCGCCTGTGCAGACAGCTCGTCACGCATGATGTTGTTCCGAATCTTCGTCTGCCAGAACTCCGCATTGGACTTTGGCCTCGTAGCATACCTGCATCCGCGGTGTCCATGCCAGAAGCACCCGTTCACGAAGATGCATGTCCGGTACTTAGGCAGCACCAAATCCGGACATCCCGGCAGCTTCTTCACGTGGATGCGGAAGCGAAATCCCGCAGCGTGAAGATACTGACGCACAAGCACCTCGGGCCTCGTGTTCTTGGCCCTGATGTGGGACATGCAGTTGTGCCGCTGCTGGGGTGTCATTTTGTCGGGCATGGGGTGTTGTATCTCAGAATTTGACAACAATTGTTACCCGAAAAGGGTATTCGATAAAACACTGCAGATGCGTTCTTTGTGTAAGATGAGAGCTGCACTCCACTGAAGGTTCTCATAATTCCTCAAGACCAAGTGACCGGAGATATTCATATGTGCCATTGTAGAATTCGGGAAGGCGTGTGGCATCTTCCGGGAACCCTCCAACTGTTTTGTTCCCGTTACCAGTCGGTACACAAATGACCATGCCCATACGGGCACGAGTAAGAAGGACACGGTATGCGTTGAGCATATATTTGCGTCGCTCGATACTACTGTCTGAATTGCCTGTCTCCTCGCGCCAAGCAGTCCTGCCATTAAAATTGAAGTACTTCCATTCATCTCCAATACAACGCATATCTGCATCCCACAATACACAAGTATAATCAAGTTCCAATCCCTGGACTTGAATCTCCGTGGCGGCATCTTCAAGGTAATTCGATGAACGAATATCGTTTTTGTCCTCAAGGAACCAGTGAACAGCATTCTCGTCTCCCTGCTCTAGGATATCCACAGCAAGTGGCTTAAAGCGGGCAGCTGTTTTTGTTACCAGGACACCGGTGCGTTGGGTACCGCGAACCTGTTTGCGAAGCCACTCACGCGCCTTCGACATATCACGAGTGAGGACTATAGGGTAGCGGTTTTTAATCTCGCCGTAGATATCTGCTGCATCAGGATTGAATGAAAGCAATGAGTGCACAAATGCGGACAACTTTTCCGCTCTGAATGAGCGTAAGCTTACCCCAAGATGGAGAGAATCCGAGTAGGTTACATTCTTGTTATTCTTCAGTAGTTCATTGACTTTACCTTCAGCGTATTCCTGTTCTGTCAGCTTGTTTGATATATATACTTTCCAATGTGGAAATCTGTCATTAAGCGCTGCAATCCATTCTGATATTCCGGCCTCGCCAGTGTTAATCTCCTGGCCACCACCCACAAGACAGATAATTGTTGCCCAGTCCTCCCGTTGATCCAATGACCAAATGAGAAATGCGGCCTCTGAATATGGGAAATTCGGCACCTTGAGCTTGTTGCCGTATGTTCCTCCACGTCTGAGGTAATCAGCAAGCCTCTTGTGGGTCCAGGATCTCTGGGCTTCATCAAAAATTGCAACGTGCTCCACTTCTCCATAACCCGATTTTGCCATCTTCATTGCCTTCTCGGAATCAATTTCGAGGACTCCGTTTTCAACCGGGTTCTTGATCTTTGCGAGCATGTTGTCGCGGTAACGATGGATAATCTGAATGAACTTTCCAACCTCTCTACGTGAATCGGAAAGATTCTTTTTCTCGCCTCGAGCTCGACACTTCTTGTGGTTATCAATGGCTAGTGCTTCAGTGAGAACAGCTACAAGTGGGCCATTACCTGACAGATATACTGCACCATCGTCTTCGACAATTATGTCTCCGTCTTGATAAGACTGTTTTACGGCTACATCAAGACCGACAAGTGTCTTTCCCGCACCGGGAACTCCTGTAACAAAGCAGATACTCTTCTGTCCCTTTTCTTTGCTCTCTTTTATTACATCGAGGATATAGGCTATCGTAGTGTCAGTTGATACTTTATCTGCTTCATGGCGAGTGATGTCCTCGACACTGTGGTTCTCATAAAGAGTCCTTGCCGCCTCGATGATAGTTGGTGTAGGGGAGTATGGGCTTATAATCCATTCTGCTCCAAGCGTTTCGTCTGGAGTTGTTGCACTTGCATGGACAAGAATATCTGATATCAGCTTCTGTAGCCCAGCTGCTCCTGCAATCAGAGGATTGTAGATTGAGTCGTCATAAACTGAAGCGAGGAAGTCTGTTGACGTGTTCTTGTAATTTGTCGGAACCAATACAGGAACGATTGTTCTGTCCTGGCTGAGAAGGTGGAAATTCTTTAGATCCAGTGCATAATCAAGTACTTGCTCAACATCTGCTTGAAGTGCATCTTTCTGTCCGACCTTGAATTCGAGGCAGAAGATAATTCCTCGCAGAAGAAGTACCACATCGATCCTTTTCCCCAGACGGGGAATGTCGTACTCAAATATGATCCGTCCCGGTTCGTTCTTCCAAGGAATCAAAACCTTCTGCATCACAGCAATCTCGCCTGCCCACGCCTCGTTGGTCGTGGTGAGGATATCGCCATGGTAGTTGATTCCAAGCCCTCCCAGAATAGACCGGGGGTCCGAGTCCAGGAAAGATCGGAAAGAAGAGTTATAGAGGCAGCGTGATGTTTTCATATGATGGTTCTTCGCTGGTATGACTTACTTTTTACGAATATATTTCAGATAGTAATCTTTTGTCATAAATCCACTGCAGCCGGTTTTATCTGACTTGTAATTGGTGCATCCCAAGAATGGTTCAAACTAGCCTTCCTTGACAATGAGATATCCATCCTGGCATTTATCACACTTCAAAATAGACAAATCTCCGCCGCGGAGGTCGTTGGTCATAAAGTCGCATATTTCAGGCTCATTGCTACAGAACCAAAGTTTCAATCCATAATATTAACAATGAGGGAGTCTTTATGCTTCAGAAATAGCGTATATATTACTCAAGATGAAACGTTGAGCATTGGAATTATATTCCACGGCCCAATACTGCCCATTGGTTCCTTCTCTCAGCCCTGCTGAAATTCCAACGGCACAACCAGAAGCTGTTGGATTTTTCCTCTTTCCGAAGTTATCTACTTCAACTTCTTCAAGATATCCGTTAGCCATAAGCCAATTCAAAATCTTTCCATACGAAATCGGTCTCGTATTTTCTGGAATCAATTTATTGATTTCACGTACAAAGTTCGCAATGCCAGTCCTTTCTACAATGGTCACTTTCTCAATATCCTCTGGCTTAATATAAAACTCATTTTCGTATTCTTTCGATTTCTTATTGCTTTTTTGGGGGAGCGTCCCAAGCAGTTCGGAAACATAGAAAAGACAACGCGAGATATATACATTGTTCACGATGTCACCATCAGGGATAATACTTCCATCAAGCGGATTGATGCCATTTGCTAATTTTAATATCCAGTCCTTAGCTACAATTAATTTATTACGATCATTCATATGATAAGCCGTGCTATATGACGTAAATATAACACTTTCTCTCCAATATTTCTCCCGCATTGACCTATCAATCCCTTGACATTTGTGATTTTCTTCATTTTTTGTAGAAAACCTTTTGCTTTAGTTGTTATCCTTCCTTGGAAACAACTGGGTTTATCTCTTAAAAAGGCATTATTCCAATTTATGCTCTAAGTAATATCTAAGTCCGATTACGGTGATATGTCAGTAACAAGTGAGAATCACCCCAAGAACCATATCAGACACTAGCAAGCCCTTCTCCATTCAGCAAATGTTATTATCTTTGCACTGGACAACGCGCATTGCCTTTCCGGGGCCGGCCGTCCATAAAGAATGAATGATATGCAAGAGATAATCCATCTGCTCAACGAGATGTCCCCGTACCTGCTGCTGGGCTTCCTGCTCGCGGGAATTATGCACGCTTTCATGCCGAAAAGCTATTACGGGCGTTTTCTCGGAGACCGCAGTTTCAGGAGCGTCATCAATGCGGCGCTGTTCGGCATTCCTCTGCCGCTGTGCTCGTGCGGGGTCATTCCTACTGCAATGTCACTGCGCAAGGAAGGCGCATCGAAGGGTGCCACGGTCTCGTTCCTGATAGCCACGCCTCAGACCGGCGTGGACTCCATCATTGCTACATACAGCCTGATGGGACTTCCGTTCGCGATTGCCAGGCCGATTGCCGCATTGCTGACTTCGGTGTTCGGGGGAGGGCTTGTGAATATCTCGGAGCGGAATGAGCCGGGACAATGCTGCGGAGAATCCTGCAGCAGGGGAGGGGAAGAGAAAAAGACGTTCTCCGCTAGATGCATAGATGCATTGGAATATGCCTTCGTGGAGATGATGGGCGACATCGGAAAATGGCTGGCCATCGGCCTGCTGGTAGCCGGATTGATCACGGTCCTCGTGCCCGAATCCTGGTTCAGCATATTCCAGGGCAATACTTTCGCTTCAATGCTGCTGGTTCTGGCAATAGCGATGCCGATGTATGTCTGCGCAACAGGCAGCATCCCGATTGCGGTGGCGCTGATGCTCAAAGGACTAACTCCGGGGGCAGCCCTGGTCCTTCTGATGGCCGGGCCGGCCTGCAACCTGGCGTCCATGCTGGTCGTGCACAAGGTGCTTGGCACCAGGACGACATTGGTCTATATCCTGAGCATTGTCATCGGAGCCATCTGTTTCGGCACCCTGATAGACTGGCTGCAGTTCTCGGGAGCGGTAGATTTTCTTGCGAGACTGAACACCTCACACCGCGGATGCTGCGACGGCGATTCGGTCTTCAGCATTGTCTGCAGCGTGGTTCTGGCCCTGCTACTGATCAACGCACTTTTCATACACGGACATATTCATAAACATGATAATACAAACAATACCATGAATGCAAAGACATATCACATCGAAGGCATGAACTGCAACCACTGCAGGATGTCTGCAGAAAAGGCTCTCCGCTCGGTAGAGGGAGTCACCGCCGCCAGCGTGGATCTCGCCACCGGGGAAGCTCTTGTAGAGGGTACGGCCACCAGGGAGGCCCTTGCGGAAGCATTGGACGGAATCGGGTTCACCCTGAAGGATTAGGCTTGCGGGATGTGGATGGCCTTGAAGAGTTTTTCATGAAAATAACGCAGTATTGATATAAAGAAATGATGCACAATACAAAAATATTTTTCTCAATCATAAGCACAGTGCTGATTCTTTCAGCTGCCACAGTTTCGGCTCAGGAGTCTCTGAGACAACGCATTTCTGAAAATCCGCTCGTTGCAGCCGGCAATGGCAATGTGTACCCTATTCCGGAACAAGGAGCTCCGAAGGCGTTGAAAGGATTCAAGCCATTCTATATCAGCCATTACTCCCGTCACGGTTCACGTTGGCTCATACGCCGGGAGGATTATCAGCGGCCATTGTCGATACTGCAGGAGGAGTACAGCAGAGGTAATCTCACAGTCCTCGGCGAAGACGTGATGCACCGTCTGGAAATTGTCTGCAAAGCAGCCGAATCCCGATATGAAGAATTGACAGTCAAAGGGGCCGAACAGCAAAGGGGTATTGCGAGAAGGATGTTCAGCAATTATCCTGAGGTGCTTGGAAACGATGCCAAGGTACGAGCCCGTTCCACCATTGTAATAAGGTGCATCCTGAGTATGAATGCCTTTACGAACGCTCTTGCCGGTTGCAACAAAGCCCTTGATATCAATGCTGATGCAAGCAAGCACGATATGTACTATATGAACTGGCACGATCCTGAGCACATTGTGCCGGACAAAGATTTGAGGGCAGTGACGGACAGCATCAATAAGGCAAATATCCATCCGGAAAGGTTTATGAGTTCCATTTTCAAAAATCCGGAAGGAATAAGCAATGCATTGTATTCTGACATGTATATGATTTGCGGCAATGTTCAGGGCACCAGCGTGTCGGATGTGTCTTTCTGGGACCTTTTCACGACCGATGAACTCTATTCTTTATATTATTGCAGCAATGCCGGATGGTATTTCAACCACGGCAACTCCCCGGCAAAATACAACCAGCGTCCATTTGTCCAGAGCAATCTGTTGAGGACAATTATCACACAGGCGGATGATGCAGTCAGAGAGGGTGAATTTGCAGCAGACCTTCGGTTCGGCCACGATGGCAATCTCTCCTCGCTGGTTACGCTGATGAATCTGAACGGACTTGGAGCATCGGTCAAGGAAATTGACAGGATATCAGAAGTGTGGAGCATAACTGATATCATCCCGATGGCAGCCAATCTCCAGATGGTTTTCTATCGCAACAAAGCCGGTGAAGTCATAGTACACTTTTCATTGAACGAAAAGGAAGCAACACTTCCAATCGAAACGTATCAGCCTGACGGGGCGAAAAAATCCTCAACTGCAAAGTATTACCTCTGGAGCGACGTCAAATCCTATTGGAATGACATTCTGGCTCGCTCGCCTGTGAAGTCTGGAATATGACCGGTTTCTGTGCCAATCAGATTGTTTATTTCAGGTTTCCGCCGATTCTTTTGGCATATTCATTGCAGTATCAGTAACCCGCTGACAAAATTGAACTTTTAAATATTTATAAAATGATTTCAGAAAATCTTCAGAAAGCGTTCAACGATCAGATTACCGCTGAACTTTGGTCTTCAAACCTTTACCTCCAGATGGCTTTCGCACTTAGAAAAGAAGGTTGGGACGGATTTGCACACTGGATGGAAAAAC
>JALFFZ010000088.1 GCA_022777585.1 Bacteroidales bacterium
GAGGACACAGAAGATCATGTGCTCCCCTGTTCCGGGAATGGAGACCGAACGTGCCAGGAAACTGATTGCGGACAAGATTGAGTCCATCGACCTTCCTGCCGGTTATTCATTGACCTGGGAAGGCGAAAAGGGTGCGAGCGACGAGACTATGAGCAATCTCTTCGCCAATGTGCCTCTCGGCGTTGTCCTCATAATCGCAATGCTGATTCTCCTGTTCGGGGATTACCGCAAGCCGGCAATAATCATCTGCTGCGTTCCGCTGCTCGCCATCGGAGTGGTGGCCGCCATGCTGCTGACAGGCAAGACTTTCACATTCTGCGCAATAGTGGGAATGCTGGGACTTGTCGGAATGATGATGAAGAACTGCATTGTGCTGATGGACGAGATTGGAGACCAGATCGCATCCGGGAAAGATCCTGCGGAGGCATTGATCTCAAGTTCCGAAAGCAGGCTCCGTCCTGTAATGATGGCCTCCATGACCACCATCCTCGGAATGATTCCGCTCGTGAACGACGCGATGTTCGGCTCGATGGCCGTGACCATAATGGGAGGTCTGCTGTTCAGCACCATAGCTACCCTCTTCTTCGTCCCTCTCCTGTATGCCATGTTCTTCAGGATCAAGACGAAACGGCAGAAATAAGCAGGCCATCCGTGCAGATGATAGGAGGCTGACCCAAAAGGTCTGCCTCCTATCATTGATTTGCTTTCTTTCTGAATATTACACTCCTACAGGGCTGGCACGGATGACGTAAAACACGCAGAGACTGGAATCCCTGCTGCTGCGCCTGCCGGCTGGCATTAAAGCTGTTCAATAGTCCTCAGTCCGCCGGTGACGGAATCCATTATGTAGCCGCGGACATTGATGTCCTTCGGGATGAGAGGATGGTTGCGGACAAGGTCGACGGTCTCGAGAATCGCAGCCTCGGTGTCGTCGAAGCCGTGGAGCCAGGAGTCCAGGTCAATGCCGCAATGGCGCATCAGGCTGATATGTTCCTCGTCGATGCCTCTCTTCCTCATAAGGTCCAGCATTTCGGCGGAATCCATTCCCTGGACCCCGCAGCCGGTGTGGCCGATGATCATTATCTCATTGACTCCCAGCTCATAAATTGCCACAATCAGGCTGCGGATAGTACTGTCAAACGGATTGGTGATGACACCGCCGGCATTCTTTATCAGCTTGATGTCCCCGTTCTTTATGCCGAGGGCGGCAGGAAGCAGGGTGACAAGGCGGGTATCCATGCAGGTCACGATGGCAATTTTCTTGTCAGGATATTTGGAAGTCTGATATTTCTCATATTCCCCGGATTCAACGAAATTGCGGTTGAACTCCAGCATCTCTTCAATCTGTGTCATAATCTACAAAACAATTTCAGGAATCTCCCCATAGGACGAATTGGCCCTGTAATGCGGAGCATATAAGGATTCAACTACAAGGGACGGGGCCGAGAATCTGCCGGAGCGGGTCACGAAATACTCTTCGCGGAGCTCCGTATTCTCCTCAGGATAAGAATCATAGTAATACTCGGTGGAGGCAGCCTTGACATTGCAATAGCCCTGAGGTGCGAACCACAATCTGCGTCCCGAGATGCCGCAATGCCCGGAAAGCTGGTTCACCGGACGGAAGCCGGCAGGACGCGGAACACTGATCCTCACGAAACTGCGGTTCTCATCATTGCGGATAGTGCAGACGGATATGATCTTCTCTCCGACCTTGACATTGTCACCATCCTTTATCTCCTTGAGTTCCACAACATTGCGGTCCTCCGAGCCGGTAGCGGCACCTGACTGCGGCACAACGGTTTCCCTATAGAACTTCCGGCTGATGGAGAATCCGTTCCCTGCTGCCCTGACATCCCTGAACGGCATCTCGGCAGACTTCTCAAGGACAAGCACGGAGGTGGACTTGACCGCATCATCACCGGCCATCACGGAAGCCACGGCATCCACGAATTCAGGCTGGGTATCCCAATGCTGGGTCTCCTTCTGGAGCATGAGCCAGATTCTGATTCCGTCAGCCACACGGCCGGTTCCGGCACCGGGATGCAGGGCCTCGTATTCCGTAAACAGATTGCAGAGCATGGAATGAGCATAGGCCTCGCTCTCGAGAAGCCCTCTGAAAGGCATCACGAGATTAGGATAATAAATGCCGCCATCCTTATGATCCACAGCATATTGCAGAAGCGAGAGCACATCAGCCGATGCCGATTTGCGCATCTTCCTCGCAGCGAGCCGGGACAATCCCCAGCCATGGGCCAGGTCAATGCCTTCGGACGATGCAGTGAGGTTCATAAGCGTGCTGAGCCTCCGTACCTTGCCGAAGAGATAGCCGTTTAGCCCACGTGCCTTTGAAGGAACCAGATAATCCGCCGCATCCTCCCTGAAAGACTTGAATCTCTTCTTCTGCTCCTCATTCCTGAACGAAGGAGCCTTGAACTCCACCTCAGGCCACATTGACCTGACATACATATACTGGCTGTCATCGATTCCGCCCCTCCAGTACGGTACAGCCACATCTCCCGTGAACTGGACAGAATCCAGATACTTCACGGTGGCGGCGAGATCCGGTATTGCATGGCCGGAGTCACGGAGCCTGGCGAAGCGCTCAAGCACAACAGCGGTCAGGACAGGTGAGGAATGCATTCCCTCGAACCAGGAGAAGCCGCCGTCCGCATTGAGGCAGGCAAGAATGGCCTCCATCAATTTCTCATCCGTCATTTCCCGCTCCGCCGTGATCCCGAGTGACTCGGCCAGACGCCTGACGTACAATGCCTCGGTAAGCGAAAGCACATCCTTTCCAAGAGGCTCAATGCGTGAAGGGACAGCCTCGCGGATCATGTCAATGATGCTGATTTCCCTGCAGGCGGCCCCCATGGAAGTCATATTGACAAATGCCGTGCGGAGAGAATTGAGGAGACTGTCCTTGTCCATCCCAGCGAGAAGGACGGCGGAATGCGCCTCCCTGACAGTCTCCACGGCAGGGAGCACCGGAATGCTTACCGCCATTCCGTCCGAATATTTTCCGCAGTCGGAGACGAACACAGCCTTCAGGCCGATTTCCCCGGCATTCTCAGGATTGAGCTTGAAAATCTCATTGACCGAAGAACCGGCGGGGACAATGACTTTCCTGCTGACAGTCTCACCTCTTCCGTCCTGAGACAATGTCAAAGTACCCTCCACAGGCATTTCCAGGTTGGACGAAAGAGCCACGGAAAGCCCACATTCATCTCCTGCATAAAGATATTCCGGCTGCACGAGGGCGACCTTGAGCGGTATTGTGACCATCATCTCCCTGCGCAATGCCTTGTTGCGCATCTGCCTGTCATGAGCGTAGAGCGACACAATGAAAGTGGACAGCTTGTCCGAAGTCCTGAACTCGAATGAGACATTGCCCTCATCGTCCGACCTGAGGAACGGAAGGAAGGCCAATGTCGTGGAGAAATCTTCCCTGAGCCTCACCTCCGGCAAAGCCCCGCCTTCATCAGCATCATCCACAGCCTCTTCCTCGACAGCCTCAGGCGCAGCCATATCCATCATCACAGCCCTCTCGGACATAGCCACGTTCATCATGCCCTTGGTTCTCAACGCCCTGCCATATCCTATCACCAGCGGATAATCGCCCCAGGTGCCGCAAATGGACTGGGTGAAAACCTCAGGAATATGGAATTCCTCAAGTCTGAACTCTCCCCAATAATTGGAAGCTATGGTCTCCGAACTCTTGTCGAAAACAGCCGCCAGCACCTCTGTCCCCGGGCTGGTCCTCAAACTTACTCTCGTGACCGAAGCGGGACCGGTCCTGTCCTCGAACGAGGTCCACTCCACAGGCAGATCCCGGCTTATAGTCTTGCGGCGGTACTCCTGGCTGAACGAAGTCATCTTGCCGCCGCGGAAGAAGAACACCTGAAGTCTCACAGCATCAGGGTATTCAGCCCTGTATTCAAATGAGAGTCTGGAAAGGGAACCTGTTCCGGACCTCAATCCGTCCAGTGCGACAGCCTGGCCGCCAAGCCTCCTTCCGTTCTCCCCGAAGAGGTCGGCAAATGCCCAAAGAGGGGCTCCGTCGGCATTTCCGATGCATAACTCCATATTCTCCCCGGCTTCGATTTCCGGATTGCCGGCTGCAATCACCTCCGCGACAGGGGCGTCAACAGTCCTGTCACCCGGACGGAGCAGGAGGATGTTCATTTCCCCCGTATCCGAAAATTCCTTTCCGGATGCTGAGGTAATGGAGGCCTCGGCAATGATTCTGTAAAGTCCGGAAGACAGGGCCGAAAAGTCCAGGCTTATCGGCTTTCCAGTGGCCGCATCGCCGCTGCAGACAGGCTTTCCAGCTTCATTTTCAATTCGATAGGAGACATTGACCGGAATCTTCATCTCATAGCCGGACCGGATGGTGAAGAGCACTTCAGCATTGTCCCGGTCAAGCACACGGAACTTCGTGAAACGCTCAGCGTCCATAATCTTCCCTTCTGACCTGAGGCCGTTCTCCAGGCTGACCTCCAGGTCAAAGTCACCTGCCACCTGCAATGTCCTGGACCATTCGTGGGTCTCCCCGGTATTGTCATTGACAATCAATTTCAATGTGTATGAACGCCATCTGTCCTCGACAGAAGTCCTGAACTCCTTTCTGAATGAGCCGTCTGTGCCGATTTCCATCTTTCCTTCTTCCTTCACGCTGCCCCAGCTGCCGATACTGTAGGATATTGAGGCTCCTGAAAGGCTGTGACCTGAATAGGATACAAGTTTGCCGGAGAACACCAGGTCATCCCCCGGAAGATAAATCCTGTCAGTCTCATCGAATTCAAGGTCGAATGCAGGGAGGACGAACTCGTCCACGCGGAAAGTGCCCGATGCGCTGCCCTTCCCCAGCTTCGCCTCAATGGAGAACATGCCGTTCCGTACGCCTGAAGGTATGTCAAAACTTCCGGCCACAGAGCCGAACTCATTGGTAATCAATGTCTTCTTCTCAACAAGATTATTCTCGGAATCAAACATTGACACCTCCACCGACTTACCCTCCGGAACTACGGAAGCACTGCTCTGATAGTCGGTACGGAAGAATATGGCCTTGAACTCAGCCTTGTCTCCCGGGTTGTATGCCCTTCTGTCCGTGAAGATTTCTCCGTCAAGTTCTTCCCTGAACGACTCCGGTCTGTCGAAACGCCAATTGCTCCAGGAAATGCGGCGGCTCGACTTTTTCAGTCCGTCATTGTCCGTATATGAGCATTCCATCTCATAGCTGGAGCGGCCTGTTATCTTGGCTGCCATCTCTTCCGGCAAAGTCGTGAAACCATTGAAAATGAAATCCTTGGCCTCGGCGATAAGATTCCCGTTCTTGTAAAGCCGCACATCAGCCTTGCCCACAGGCTCACCGGTCTTCCAGTCGGCCGCATATGCGCAGAGCCCGGACTCCTCCCGCCTGAGTGCGAATGAAACCCTGTAAATCTGGAAGTCCCGGACTGCCTTGACATTGCCTGAAGAAGCCCTGATTTCGTAAGTGCCGTCATCCAGGGACGGCAGGGTGTATTCCAGTGTATCCCCGACGTAGAAACTGCGCCTTTCATTGACCAATG
>JALFFZ010000134.1 GCA_022777585.1 Bacteroidales bacterium
CTGAAGCTTGCCGATTTTTCCCGGCGACTCCACAATCACAAGATTCCCCTCCATTTGTTTCATTTTTTTGAATTAGGATGCAAAGTAAAACACAAATGAGGCTAATTTCCAAATTTTCTATGTATTTTTGTCATTCTTAAATACGAAAACCGGAGAAATCCGCTATAATATTGATAGAAAATGACAGACATTACAAGAAAGAAAATCGTCAAATGGTTCTGGATCATCATCTCCGCTCCGGTGCTGCTCCTGCTTGCAATGATTCTCCTCGTATGGGCATTCGCTGATATTCCTTCATTTGAGGAACTGGAGAACCCTGAGAGCAAGCTGGCCACCGAAATCATCGCGGATGACGGACAGATTCTCACGACTTTCCATATTGAGAACAGATCGTTCGTATCATACGATGAACTTTCACCTTATCTCGTTCAGGCTGCCGTTGCGACGGAGGACAAAAGGTTCTACAACCATTCCGGCATTGATTTCCAGAGTCTCGGACGCGTCCTTGTGAAGACATTGCTTCTCAGCGATTCCAGCCAGGGAGGTGGAAGTACCATCACCCAGCAGCTCGCCAAGACCCTGTATCCGAGGGCGGACGTAAGCAGCAAGATACCTGGGGTGTCCACGGTCAAGCTCGTGATAATCAAGCTCAAGGAGTGGATTACCGCAGTGAAGCTCGAGCGCGACTACACCAAGGAGGAGATAATGGACATGTACCTCAATGCCATTTTCTTCGGAAGCAATGCATACGGAGTGAGGGCTGCTTCACAGACGTTTTTCGCCAAGGAGCCGGCTGATCTGACAGTGGAGGAGAGCGCCACTCTCGTGGGTATGGTCAACAAGCCGACAAGGTACAACCCGGCCCTTAATCCCGACAAGGCGCTGGTGCGGCGCAATTTCGTGATAGGACAGATGGAGAAGGCCGGATATCTCACGAAGGAGCAGAGAGACTCGATTCAGCAGATACCTATTACCATAGACTATCAGGTTCAGGACCACAATGCAGGTCTCGCCCCATATTTCAGGGATATGCTCAGGCGCATAATGAACGCAGGTGAGCCTCAGCGTTCCAAATATGCTTACAGGGAGGACTATGTGGCTGATTCCCTCCTCTGGGCGGATGACCCTCTCTACGGATGGCTGAACAAGAACCGCAAGCCGGACGGGACACAGTACAACTTGGACAAGGATGGTCTCAGGATTTACACGACCATCAATGCGAAGATGCAGAAATATGCCGAGGAGGCAGTGGCTGAGCATCTCGGGAAGGATCTGCAGAAGAGTTTCCAGCGGGACCTCAGGTACAAGACCAACAAGCCGTTCTCCAATGATGTGGAGCAGTCAACCCGCGACCTTGTCATGAAGCAGGCCCGCAGGTGGAGTGACCGCTACAGGATGATGAAGAAGGAGGGTAGGAGCGAGTCCGAGATTCTGAAGAGTTTTTCCGTTCCTGTCAACATGAGGGTCTTCTCATGGAACCGGAAGGGCTATGTGGATACCACAATGACACCGGATGACTCGATTAAATATTACAAGTCAATTCTCAGGGCCGGCTTTATGGCAATAGAACCTGTCACAGGCCATATCAAGGCCTATGTCGGGGGCCCGAACTACAGATATTTCAAGTACGACAATGTCCGCCAGGGCAAACGTCAGGTAGGTTCCACGGTGAAGCCTTTCCTCTACACCCTTGCAATGCAGTCCGGAATGACCCCTTGCACAAAGGTTGTCAACGTTCCGCAGACATTCATCGTCGGCGAGGACGAGTGGACTCCGAGAAGTACCGACAAGGATGTCTGGATCGGTCAGACCGTCACCCTCAAGTGGGGTCTCACCCACAGTTCCAACAATATCTCAGCCTATCTTATGAAGCAGCTCGGGCCTGAGCCTATGGCGGATATGATGAGGACAATGGGAATCCAGAGCCACGTGGATGCCGTTCCTTCGCTCTGTGTCGGACCTGCCGATCTGTCATTGTACGAGATGGTTTCCGCATACAACACATTCCCGTCCAAGGGCGTTTATGTCACGCCTCAGTTCGTTACGAGAATTGAGGACAATATGGGCAATGTGCTCGGTGAGTTCACCAACCGACGCAAGGAGGCAATCAGCGAGCAGACCGCATATCTGATGGTCAACCTTATGGAAGGTGTAATCAACAACGGTACCGGAGCAAGGTTGAGGGCCAGGTACGGGCTCAAGGGTGAAATCGCCGGAAAGACGGGAACCACAAATGACAATGCCGACGGCTGGTTCATCGGATATACTCCGACGATAACTGCCGGCATCTGGGTAGGCGCCGAGGACAGACAGGTGCATTTCCAGTCACTTGCATTGGGCAGCGGCTCCAATATGGCCCTCCCGATATGGGGAATATTCATGAAGAAGGTGCTTGCTGACGGATCTCTCGGCATTTCCGAGTCAGACCGTTTCGTAGCCCCGGCCGGAATGACTGTTGACCTGAGCTGCAGCGGAGGTGACGAGGATACCAATGCGGGAGCCAGAAGTGAGACAGATTATTATTTTGACTGATAATATGGCAAAGATTGACACCATTGCCGTGGTTTACGGCAGCGATTCTTCCGAATGGGAGGTCGCCTGCAGAAGCGGAGAGTTCACTGCTTCCCGCATTGACGAGACGCGTTACAATGTATATGAAATTCTCGCGCGTTTCGGGAAATGGAGACTTGTAGCCTATCGCAACAAGGATTCCATGCGTGTGACATTCCCTGAGGAAGCCCGCCCGGAAATCGACAAGAACGATTTTTCCGTTACGGTCTATGGAGAGAAAATCAAGTTTGACTACGCATATATTATGCAGCACGGAGTCCCTGGTGAGAATGGACTTCTCCAGGGTTATTTCGAGATGCTCGGCATACCTCACAGCGGTTGCAGCGCATTCGTGTCTGCTGTTGCCTTCGACAAGTATTCCTGCAAGAGCTACCTCCGCGGCGTGGACTATGTCAAGTTCGCCCCTGACGCATTCATCCGCAAGGGTATGGATGTTGATGAGTTTTCAGCCCGTGTGGCAGGCGAACTCGGATTCCCTGTTTTCGTGAAGCCGACGGACGGCGGCAGCAGTTTCGGCATTTCCAAGGTGAAGGATGCCGCATCTTTGCCGTCTGCAATCAATTATGCCTTTTCGGAGGGGCCGGCTGTCATTGTAGAGAAAGGCATTGCAGGTAAAGAACTTACCTGTGCAGCGTACAGGGACGGGGACAAGGTCAAGGCCCTTCCCGTGATTCAGATTGTCACGGAGAATGAGTACTTCGACTATGACGCGAAATATAATGGCCATAGTCAGGAACTCTGTCCTGCACCGATTCCGGAAAGCGAGTCATGTCTCATACAGGACATCACCTGCAGGCTTTATGGACATCTCGGATGCTCGGGAGTTGTCAGGATGGATTACATCTTTGCCGAGGACGGTGTCTATTTCCTGGAAGTCAATACAATACCGGGAATGACGAGTGCCTCCCTGGTGCCAAAGATGGTCCGCGCCGCTGGTATGGATATGACGACATTCCTCAGCACCGTCATCAATAACTCCTAGTCAGTATGCTTCTGGCAGACTTTATCAAGGAGGGGGTTTCCTCTCTCGCTTTCCTGTATCCTGAAAATGAGGCGAGGAACATTGTGCTGATGCTTTGTGAGAAATTCATCGGCACCAGGAGCTATACCCATATCGTGGAACCTTTGACAGAGGTCCCCGGGCAACGTCTCAAGCCTCTCCGGGATGCCCTCGACCGTCTGGTTAAGGGCGAGCCAATCCAATATGTCACAGGTGAGGCGTTTTTCTACGGGCGCAGGTTCAATGTGAGCCCTTCAGTCCTGATTCCACGTCCGGAGACCGAGCTCCTTTGCAGGGAGGCGGTCAGTCAGGCAACCCGTCTGACGCGGATGAGACTGCCTTTCGGAAAGAATGCCGGGCCTGTCAGGGTTCTGGACCTGTGTACCGGCTCGGGCTGCATCGCCTGGACGCTGGCTCTTTCGGTTCCCGGCTGTCGGGTGACTGGTGTAGATATATCCGAGGATGCCCTGAACGTGGCCTCTGGACAGGATTTCACAGCTGAGCTCAAAAGCGTTCAGGCAAGCCGTCCCGACTTTGTAAAGGCCGATATTCTCAATGATTCTCCTGATTTTGGAAAGTTTGACATTGTCTTGAGCAATCCTCCGTACATAATGGAGTCGGAAAAAATGGATATGCGGCTCAATGTTCTCGGATACGAGCCGCACATGGCACTTTTCGTCCCTGATGATGACCCTCTCGTCTTTCACAGGGCTGTAGCCGGATGGAGTCTGAGATATCTTCTGCCGGGCGGAATGGGGATGACCGAAATCAATGAAAATCTCGGACCTGAGACTCGGGATGTCTTCCGGGAGGCTGGCTTCCGGGAGGTCTCAATAGTGAAGGACCTGAATGACAGGAGCCGTTTCATTACCTACAGGAAGGTAGGGTAGTTGTTGGCCGCAATCCTCCGGATGGGTCGGTTTTATGTAATTCCGGGAGCACTTATTCTAAAAAAAACCTTAACCTGCGCCTTCTGCGCGGGTTTTTTCAATTTATCCGTTTTCATTTTCTGAATGCGGATAATTCTTCGTCACTTTGCATTGTGGCTCCGGAAGGATTCGGGGCTGATAAAACAATGATTGAAATGATGATGCAAATGAATGTTTCAGGAAAATGTGTACTTGCCGCCGGAATGATGATGCTGGCTGGATGTGAGTTTGTGGACCATACGGGAGAAATAGGCTATCCTGTTGACAATGTGGCAATTGACAGCGTTGCAAGAATGCTTTCTTATCTTCCTTTGGAGAGGGAGCATCTTCTGGAAGTACATGAGGCTGTCTCCTCGTCTTCCGGGAACGGCTATGATGAGGAGTACACTATGCGTGACCTTTTCGAGTCTCCGGGCTCGGGAGTAGGGGATGATGAGGAGGTTAAGTCAATTAGGACAAGGGCATACGCCAGACCGCTCAGGGAACTCATACGTGAACATCTATGCGCCACCAGGGCAGGAGAGACCATTTCCGGAGAGGACTATCTTCAGAGACTGATGAGTTCGGATGTCCAGATTTACTGGCCATATTCCGAGAGATGGGACGGGGAGACCATGCCTGTCATCACTTTCGACCCCGAGAACGGAGCCGAGGCCAACATCGGTTACAGGATCGTAGAGACCACCGGGGGCTTAAGGAGATGCGAGGAGGTCGAAGTGGACGAGGAACTCGCTGAAAAAACCCCGGTTTGGGTCGTGAACCGCAATGATGACAGCCGTTTCACTTCATTGGAAATGCTCAGGAAGAAGGACCCGGAATGGGGAAACGGAGGTGGCTCAATCGTCGTAGGTGCACCTGCAGAATCCGGGGCTTCCGATGTCAGGACATTGGTACTCAAGGATTTCATGATGAGGAGAAATTACGATTCATGGTTTGCCGGGGCATCGGAGTTCTTCATTAAATGCGGCAAGGTTGAGGACTTCAAGGCTTCCACGGAGGCTGAACTGAAACTCTATTCTCCTCAGATTTCCGACTTTATGGTGGTTGTCCGGAGAAACCAGGTATTAAAGAGGCTACCCTTCGATGTGGTGCTGGTGTCACAGTGGACTGAACAGAACGAGAGCATTGCCTTTATGATGACTGAGGATGACGGTGGTACCAGGACGGAATGGAAATGTTCCGCGGTAGTGAAATACAATTCCAAGAGTTTCGGCTTCGAGGTGTCCCTGCCTTTCAATACCCGTGATGACATAGTATGGCGCGGGCAGCTCGCCGGCCCGTATCTTGAGAAATATGATGGGAAGACATCCCGTTTCGGGGATGTGGAACTGACTTTCCAGTTTCAATGATTTCATTACCCGGTGACGGTCATCTCGCATTTCCCGCAGTCGAAATGCAGAGTGAGGCGGCGGCCGTTGTTGATCAGCTGGAGAGGCTCCCGGGCTGGCGTGGAGCCTTTCTGGTGGACGGGGCAGAGACCGAGTTCGTACCGGATACAGTATTTAGTGCGCATGAGTTCAACGCCCTTGGTGTGGGATATCTCGAATGCATTATCCGTGCGGCCTGCCCCCAGGAAAGTATAAACAGAGCGTGACAGGTGGTTTGCGATATTGAACTTGTAATCCAAGTCCTTGTGATTCAGGTAGCTATGGTATTCTGTAAGGCCTTCCTGCGCTTGATGGGTGACGGATTCGGAAGGCTTGCCTGCCATCGGAGTCCCGATGCAGGGCAACTTATCCAGTTCCTCTGCCAAGGTGCGCCTGATATTGTTGAGGAATGATGCACTGGCGAACGGGAGTTCGCCCGGGCTGACAGATGCGACAGTGAATTCGTATATTCCTGAACTTTTTCCCAACTGGCTTTCCATCAGACCTTTCATCCTGTCCCTGTTGCCGGCGGCCTCGTTTCCGGCATCCATTGAAACCGAAACCTCCCTTCCGTCTTCGGACATTGCCGTGCAGGCCAATGTGAAATGACCATCCCCGGATCTGGAGGCGTCAACATTGACATTGACCCGGATCATCCTCCTGCAGGCAGCGCTTTCGATGGCTTTCTCAAATCCCGTATTGAGATTCCTGTACAATGTCGTTCCCCTGCTGAGTCCATCGACTTTCTGGCAGCGTATGGTATTGCCTGAGCATACGTCGCCGCGGAATCCTGCAATGCTCCCGTTCCCGCTTATGAAGGCGAATCCGTCTCCGTTTCCGAGCGGCGATGCCAGGCCGGCCTTGTTGAGGCTGACCTCGATCATTATCCCGTTTCTCCCTGCAGGACTGATGGACTTGACGGTTCCGATGATTTCTCCCATCCCCTTCGGGGCATCCATAGATGACCATCTGCCACGTTTCCCGTCAATGAAAAGCTCCGTGTAACCCCGGTTGAATGTCTTGTTGAGGTCTGGCCTGAAACCGCCCCTGACGACTCCCCGGGAAGCCCTGGCATATTGTTCCGGTCTGGATGCCACCAAGTCATCAAGTGCCGTGGAGTATGCCCTGACCACGTTCTTGACGTAGGATATGTTCTTGAGGCGGCCTTCTATCTTGAAGGAAGTCACCCCTGCATCGGCCAGGTCTTCAAGCCTGTGCAGAAGATTGTAGTCCTTCAGCGAAAGCAGGGCCTTGTTCCGGACCAGCACATTGCCATCCCCGTCCACGAGGTCGTAAAGGCTTCTGCAGGCCTGGATACATTGTCCCCGGTTTGCGCTTCTTCCGGAAATCGCCTCGGACAGATAGCATTGGCCGCTGTAGCACACACAGAGGGCTCCGTGCACGAAGAACTCGATTTCGGAGCCTGTAGCTTCGCTGATTTCCCTGATGCTGTCCAGGGACATCTCCCTTTCCAGCACAATGCGGGAGAATCCCAGGTCTCTGTAAAGCAATGCCTTGTCCTTGTCCCTTATCGCGCATTGGGTTGATGCATGGAGAGGGATTCCGCCTCCGGCCAATTTCAGCAGGGCGAGATCCTGAACAATGATGGCATCTGCTCCGGCATCTTCAACGCTGAGCATCATTTCATGGATGTCTTCCAGCTCGCTGTCGAAAACGATGGTGTTGAGCGTTATGAATACCCTTGCCCCGTATCTGTGGGCATATGAACACAGTGTCCTGATATCTTCGATGCTGTTTCCGGCAGCCTGCCTGGCTCCGAATGCCGGTCCGGCTATATATACGGCATCGGCACCGCAGTCGATGGCCGCGATGCCGATATCCATATTCCTTGCCGGAGCAAGAAGTTCCAGGAATTTCATTCGGGGAACTATTTGCTGAGGGCTGAGATAAGCTGCTTTGCCTGAGCACCGAACTGAGGGTCGGAAGCTACCTTCTGGTAGTACTCAAGAGCCTTTGACTTGTTGCCCGCCTTCTGGAAGAGAGCTCCTACAGTGAATGCGATTGCGCTTGCATTCTTGGCAGCAGGTTCAGCCTCAAGATACTTCTCGAAGAATGATATGGCGTTGCTGTCTTTTCCGAGTTTCTGGGAAGCCTGGCCGGCAATGAGGAGAGCCTGTGCATTGGCCTTGATCTCGTTTGCCTTCTCGGCGAGGCTGACAGCGTCAGCATACTTGCCTGACTTGAGCTGGGATGCAGCCTTCTTCAGATATGCTGTTCCGAGAAGCTGGGTGGCGTTCTCCTCCTGTCCGTTGGCAGCTGCGATGTTGAGATACTTCTCAGCCTCTTCAAGATTTGAACCGCTGAGGAGCTGGCCGAGACGGAGAGCGGCAACTGCGTTTGTAGAGTCAAGAGCCATAACTTCCTTGTATCCTGCGAGGGCGCCTGCGAGATCCTTTGCCTTGAATGCGGTGTTGGCACCTTCCATGGCCTTGGTGAGGTTCACCTGAGGGATGAGCTCGGCGATTTCAGCCTTGATATCCTCGATTCCGTACTCGGAAGCCTTGTCGGAAGCCTCTTTCATCTTTGCAAGAGCTCCTTCGAAATCCTTGTTGTTGTAGAGTTCCTTGCCGATGGAGAGAATCACTGAAGGTATTGCGTTTTTGCAGTTCGCAACCACGTCGGCTCCTTCGTCACCAAGACCCTGGGCAATGGAGAGGGCCTTCTGGAAATACTCAAGGGCATCAGTTTTGTTACCCATTGTGAGCGCTTCGGCACCGCTGTTGTAGGTAGAAGTAGCGGTCGCAAGATCCTGAGCGGACATGCCTGCCGCAATGGCAAGAGCCGCGAATGCTAGAATAATCTTTTTCATAATTTATCTGTGTTTTTAATGTTTTCAATATGTGCAATTCCCACAAATATACAAAAAATATAGTAATTTTGCGTAAAGAGCGTTTTTTTATGACGGACTGTATGAATAGAGCAATAGTTTTTCTTGTCGGACTCCTCATACCAATAATCGTGCCGGCTACCGGATTACCTACTCTTCCGGCTGCTCCGCAGATTCGTACCGGGAGTCTTGACAATGGCATAACTTATTATATAGTAACTAATTCCACTGAAAAGGGAAAGGCTGATATAGCATTGGTGCAGAGGACCGGCTCGTCGGATGAGACCGATATCACCAGGGGCAGTACTGCCGTGAATGCGATGGCGGCTCTTTCCGGACTTCCTCATTTTACCTCATATTCGCCATACAGTTTCCTTTCCGGCAACTGTATCTGGCCTGGCAGGGGAGGGTATGTGACGACATCTTCCGATGCCACTGTCTATAAGTTCAGCCAGCTGGATTTGTCCAGGTCGGCTGAGATGGTGGATTCCTCCCTCCTGATGATATTTGATATAGTCGGCTCTCAGGCATACTCCAATGGCGGCAGGTATTCCCCTGCAAATCAGGCGATTGTCATTTCGGGAGACATTGATGCCAATGCTGTGCTGAGCAAGATGAACATGCTTTCCCTCCTTGTCCCGAAATCCCCCGCCCCTGCAGCAAAGGGGGATTACAGCTGGGCTCCGGTGGAGAGGGCATCGTTCCGTCACATTCAGGATGACAATGCCGGCGTCGCGCGGATAACCGTCGAATACGCCTCGCCGCGAACGCCGCTTCCGAATATGCCTACGGTTCAGCCTCTCGTGTCACAGAAAATGGCTTCCGAGTTCGGCATTGTTCTGAAGAAGAGACTTGTAAATGCCTTCAGGAGCGCTTCTGTTCCGGTTTTTGACATTGATTTCCAGTATATCAGCAGTGAAATCGGCCCGGGCGATGAAAAATTCCGCATTTCAGCAGGCACATCATCTGACCACATTGACGATGTGGTGTCAGTCCTGGCTTCCACGCTTGCCGGCATGGATGAGACCGGCACTGTGCCTGAGGAATACAGGGATGCCCAGAATGAGCTTGTCATGGATTTGCGGAGGGATTACACCGGGGATGTGGTGGACAATTCCAGATATGTGGGCCTCTGCGTATCCTCATTCCTGTACGGTTCCTCGCTGGCATCCTCGGCTTCCAGAATGGATTTCTTCCTGAAGAAGAACATCGAGGACGAGGTGGGGGTAAGGCTGTTCAACAATTTCGTGTCGGCGATTCTGGACAAGTCAAGGAATCTCACGATTGAATGTCGTGCGGATTCTTCCATTCTTGCCGGCCGCAATCTCGTTGAAAAGTTCTCCGATGCCTGGAAACCATCGTCTGGCAACCAGTATGTAATCAGCCGCAGTGACACTCTGAGAATCCGTAAGAACCAGAAGAAAATTAAAATCAAGGCTGTGGCTCCGGAACCGCTTTCAGGCGGCAGCCTATGGTCTTTTGAAAACGGGATCAATGTCATCTTCAAGAATATACCGAATACGGGAACATTCCGCTACTGCTGGATGCTGAAGGGAGGACGCTCGCTTGTGCCCGGCCTGAAGCCGGGAGAGGACGGTTATGTATCAGACATGTTCGGATTGTACAATGTCTCCGGAATGAAATCGGGGAGCTTCCGGGATATGCTGGCCTCCAACGGCATTTCGATGCAGTGCGAAGTGACAATGTCCGACCTGAGAATCAGCGGGGCCGCTCCGTCCGCCAAGCTGAACCTCCTGCTGAACTCGTTGTATTCCCTCACCGTGGACAGGAACCCGGACCGGGATGCATACGACTATTTCAGGAAATGTGAATATGCGAAGATGGCTGCAGGAAGGACTCAGGAGCAGATTGTGGACAGTCTTCTTACCGCCGGCAGTCCATATTCCGGATACAGGGGAAATGTCAGGCTGGCCGATGATTTCCAGAAGAGATGCGAAAAGTTCTATGAGAATGCATTCTCGAGGATGAATGACGGAATCCTGATGATTGTGGGTGATTTTGACGAATATGAGCTGAAGAAGGAACTTTCCAGGGATTTGGGAGGCTTCAGGACTGACAAGGTATCATCCCTCCGTTCCCGTGTCCAGCCCCAGCATCTGTCTGGGCGTGTCACAATGGTAGTGGACGGGAAGAGACCGGCAGTGTCAATGGCTTATTCCTGCCCGCTGACATTCACCTCCTCCAGCTATATGGCGGCCAGCATTGCGGCTCTCGCCCTTGAGGACAGGATTGCCTCAAGTCTTTCATCTTCAGGATGGTACGGCAGGTTCAGATGGGAGTTTGCATCCTTCCCGGAGGAGAGGCTGAATTTCTTCGTGGATGCCGGGATGACGGATTACAGGGGTATTCCTGCGACAATGGCCCAGGCCTATTCTGCCGAGGAAATCATTGAGGGAGTCCGCGCTGAGGTGGCTGCTTTCGCGGCTTCCGGCATTGCAAAGCCGGAACTGGACATATACAAGCAATCGCTCCGCAAGCTGCTGGACTCGAGGATGTCCGCGCCGGAAACCATAATGGCAATGCTGAAACTCCGTTATTCCTGCGGAAAGGACCTCGTCACCCAGTACGGGGACAAGATCAATTCTGTGGATGCGGCATCTGTCAATGATATATTGAAAGGCTTGTCGGAAGGGCGCCGTGCGGAGTACGGAGTGAGGGTTCAGGATCCTTCCGTGAAGGAAATCATACTTCCTCAGCCTGCTGTTGAATTGGCAGCCAGGGTGGTGGGACCTGCACAGGATTCACTCGGACTGGCGGTTGAGGCCTTCCGGGCATTGGGATTGGACAGCACAGCCCGGGACAGATTCTGGCTGGACAGCCTGAGCCTCACGGAATTTCTCTCCATACTTCCGGAGCCTGCGGAATATGTACCTGCAGTGTCCCGGCCTGAGATTGAGGTGATGGTAATCAGGAAGGCCGTGAAGGATACGGTGGCGGTGGATGCCGGCCCTGAGATTGTTGCGGCTTCCGATACATTGAGAATCAAATCTAACACTGAATAGCCGATGAACTCAAAACATAGATTCGGAACAATCTTTGAAATCGGGGATTGTCTTGTTTCCGAGGAAGTTATAACGGAATATTTCGCCTGTGACTACGGGAAATGCAAGGGCTGCTGCTGTATTATCGGAGACAGCGGCGCACCATTGGATGAGAAGGAAGTTGAACAGATCGAGGGGGCCTATCCGGAGTTCTCCCCATTGATGAGTGAAGCCGGACGCAAGGTGATTGAGGAGAAGGGCTTCTTCGAGGTGGATGTGGACGGGGATGTTGTTACACCTCTCTGCCCCGGATCCGAGGCCTGCGCCTATACTCAGATTGACGGAAAAGGAAATTGCTTCTGTGCAATGGAAAAGTCCTGGTTTGCAGGGCGTAAGGGATTCCGCAAACCCGCCTCCTGCTGGCTATATCCGATTCGCGTCACGGAGTTTTCGGACGGGAGACACGGATTGAATCTCCACAGGTGGAATATCTGCAAGGATGCCTTTGAACTTGGAAAACAAAAAAAGATTCGCGTATATGAATTTCTACGCGAACCTCTGATCAGTGTGTACGGCGAGGAGTTTTACTCGGCGCTTTCGTTTGCCGCCAGCAAGTTCCTCGCTGATTCATAATCTTCAGGCTTCACTTTCAGCTCCACTCGGTCATAGACCACATTGAGGCATGGATAAGATGAATCCTGTCCGAAAATTTCGGCCTCGATCCCATTGGATCTAAGCATTCCGGCCGCAATCTCCGCTCCCATGATGTCGGAGAATCTGGCCACGGTCTTGAGTTCATCTGTCATAAGTATTTGGTTTGAAGGTGATTATTCCTCGTCTTTGCGGAAGCGGCTTTCAATGCCGTAGATGATTCTGATGGCATCTTTCCGGAGCCCTTCCACTGAGAATCCTCCCAGTTCCCTCGTGAATGTAATCCGGTCCTCGTACATCCTGGTAATCTTGTTCAGCGTGGATTTCAGGCGGAATGAGAGGTTCTCGCCCTCCTCCTTCTCGAGAATGTAGCCGCGGCTTTCCATCGCATCCACTATGCCGTCCCTGATATCCTTGTATTCTCCCGGGATGATTGCGCTCTTCCTGACAAATCCGAAGACCGGATACACTGAAGATACGCAGATGAACATGAGGGCTATGCTCAGGAGTGAGCGGTAACCGCCTCTGAACATTGTCTCAATGTTGCCCTCAACCACTCCGGCGAGGACCAGTACAGACAGGAAGAGTGCCAGGAGGAAGGTGAAATAAAAGAAGTACTTTATTGCACGGACTATGTATTTTGCAGCAGGTGACATGATGAAAATGTATTGATGTGGCACAAACTTAAGCAAAAAAGGTGACATATCTTGATAAATTTGGTTATTTTTGTACAATTTCATCAACGTTTGCGTGCAGCAGACAAAAAATTGACTACAGATATGGAAACAGATCCGATTATTGAGCGTCGGGAGCAGGAAGCCCGGCTTGCAAAAGAGAAGAAACTCAGGAACGTGATGTACCTTCTCATTGGCGTGGCAGTTTTGCTTGCTGCCGCCCTGGCCTATATTTGGAGCCAGAAAGCCTCGTTGATCAATGATCTCGAAATCGAGAAGCAGGAACTTACAGAGCAGATTGAGAGTCTCCAGAGTGATTATGAGAGCCTTTCCTCTGACTATGATTCCATCAATTCCCAGCTTGATACATCGAGGGCAGAGGTTGCTGCCCTGGTTGAGCGCATCAAGGAGACCGAGGCTACCAACAGGGCCATGATCCGGAAGTATCAGAAGGAGCTCGGCACATTGAGGAGCATAATGCGCAACTACATTGTGCAGATTGACTCCCTGAATACATTGAACCACAAGCTTACGGCCGATGCCGCCGCGGCAAGACGCGAGGCAGCAGCCAGCAGGGCGGCCAATGAGAAGCTCAGCCAGAAGGTGGAGAACCTTACAGGCCAGGTTGCAGCAGGCTCCGTAATCAAGGCACGCGGTCTCAGGATTGAGGCCTACAACAGCAGTGACAAGGTCACTGACAGAAGCAGCAGGGTAGTAAGGCTCCTTACATCTCTCAGCCTTGTGGAGAATGATCTTGCCCCTCACGGCCCTGTAACCGTATATATCAGGGTGAAGGACCCGGACGGAATCATCCTTACCAATTCCCGCAGAGTATCATTCGAGTTCGGTGGAGAGACCCTGGTTGCATCGGCTTCCCGCCGTGTTGACTATGAAGGTTCGGAGGTTGACCTCAGCATTTATCTGAATGAAATTCCTTCTTATACGAAGGGTGTTTATACAGTCGAGGCCTATACGGAGCAGTCAAGACTTGGCTCTGCCGAGCTGATGCTCAGATAGGAACCATTTCCGAAGACATTGCTTTACGTCCATATACCATTCTGCAGGAGTTTCTGCATCTATTGCGATTTCTACTCGGTGGCTGTATGCGCCGGGAAGGAAGATGCGGGACAGACAGGCAGGTTTGAGCATTATTGTGATGCTGTTGTCCGGGAAGCTGCACTCCGCAGGGACGAGATTATGGATTCAGTCAGGTTGCACGGCAGCCCGAACACGCTCTATATTGGAGGCGGCACCCCGTCGGTGTTGCCTCCTGTCGTATTCACAAGGCTGGTCAGAGGCATTGGAAGGGAGGTTTTCGGTGATGAATGCCACCGGTATGATGAGTTTACGGTCGAGGTCAATCCCGATGACATATGCAGAGGCGGACTTCAGTATCTGATGGAACTGAAAGACCTTGGGGTCAACAGGCTCAGCATGGGTATCCAGTCATTTGATGACGGCCTGCTGAAATGGATGAACCGCAGGCACAATGCGGCAGGAGCCGTGAGGGCTGTGGAACTGATTCGCCGTGCAGGGTTCAGGAACTTGAGCGTTGACCTGATTTTCGGGATTACCGGGCTGACGGATGAGGTCTGGCAGTCCACTGTGGCTGAGGCAGTCAGGCTGGCTCCTGAACATATATCAGCCTACCAGCTGTCTGTGGAGGAGGGGAGCGCGTTGGCTGAACTGGAGAGGACAGGAAAATACCGGGAGGCGGATGAGGTTTCTTGCCGGAGACAGTATGACATTCTCTGTGAGATGCTTGCGGAGGCGGGATATATGCATTATGAAATATCCAATTTCGCCAAACCCGGCTATGAGGCTGTCCACAATTCCGCTTACTGGCGAAGATTGCCTTATACCGGACTTGGGGCCGGGGCTCATTCCGCTATGACCGGGAACGATGGCGTTGTGGAGTTCAGGAGATGGAATCCCGATGATGCGGAAGGCTATGCCTCCACGGCTGGTGTGGAACCGGAATCCGAGAAACTGAATGCTGAGGACATCGAGGTGGAGGAGATAATGCTGGCACTCAGGACTTCAGCCGGAATCTGCCGGAACCGTGTGCCGGAGGCTGCCGTATCGGCAATGCTGGATTCCGGAGATCTGGAAACTCTTCCCGGGAACAGGCTGAGAATCCCTGAATCGAGGTTTTTCGTCTCGGATGCCATTATCAGGGACATTGTATCGAATATCTGAAAGTATATATTGAACATATGAAAACACCGGAAATTTATGTCTCAAGGATTGGGATGATCCGTGACATCATGAGAGAAAAAGGTATTGACGCCGTCATTATCACAGGCTCTGACCCGCATTGCAGTGAATATCCTGCTGAAAGGTGGAAACAGGTCCAATGGGTCTGTGGCTTTACCGGAGAGACCGGGGATGTGGTCATTACCCTCGACCACGCTGGTCTCTGGACCGATACCAGATATTTCATCCAGGCAGTCGAGCAGCTTGAAGGCACCGGGGTCGAACTTCATAAGACACGCATCCCGGGGGAGATCCGCATCCCGCAATGGCTGGCAGAATATGCCTTTGAGGGGGTGTCCCGACCGGTAACCGTGGCCGTGGACGGTCTTGCGCAGACTGTAGATGCGGTGGAGAGCCTGAGGTCTGCTTTCCGCAAGGCCGGCAGAGTCGAGATGGGAGTTGGGGCCAATGCATTCAGCATCATCGATATGCCTGATATGCTTGATGTTATCTGGAATGACAGGCCTTCGGTTCCTTCGACGGAAATATATCAGATTCCGGAGGAGGTTGCCGGCGAGTCCAGGCAGTCCAGGCTGCAATGGCTCAGGGATTTCATTGACGAGAACAATTGCAGCGCAATGCTGGTGACTGCCCTTGACGAGATTGTCTGGCTCCTCAATGTCAGGGCCTCGGACGTAGCGTACAATCCGGTGGCATTGTCCTATCTTCTTGTGACCTGGGACAGAGTAGTGTGGTATGTGGACAAGACTGTGGACAAGAGTCCTGTGACAGAGGAAACCCTGGCTGTGCTTGAGGAGGATGGAGTGGAAATTCGGGCCTATGATGCCGTTTTTGGCGACCTTGCCGTTGCGGACTCATTGAATTTCACTGCCCTGTATGTTGACCCGTCAACTCTCAACTGGCATCTGTCAAGGGTGCTGGATGGCATATCTGACAAGATCAAAATCAATGCGGGAGCCTCCCCGGTTCCACTCAGGAAGTCGGTCAAGAATGATGTGGAAATAGAAGGGATGAGGGCTGCGCATCTGGCGGACGGCATTGTAATGGAGAATTTCCTCTTCTGGCTCGACAAGGCTGTTTCTTCAGGAGCGCGGGTAGATGAATGGGATGCCGCTTGCAAGCTTGATTCGATGAGGGCTGCAGTGCCGGGATGCAAGGGCAACAGCTTCGAGACCATATCCGCATACGGCCCTGGTGCCGCACTCCCTCATTATGTAACCCCTCATTCCGGTTCAACTGTACTGGAGCCCCACGGCCTGTATCTCTGCGATTCCGGCGGCCAGTATTACAACGGGACTACCGACATTACCAGAACTGTACCTCTCGGCCCTTGCACGGAGCTGGAGATGGAAGATTACACCCTTGTCCTGAGAGGCCATATAGGCCTGGCGATGGCAGTTTTCCCTGCCGGCACTTCCGGCTGTCAGGTGGATTATGCCGCAAGATGCCCTCTCTGGCAGTTTGAGCGCGATTTCGGTCACGGAACAGGTCACGGAGTCGGCTTCTGTCTCAATGTTCACGAGGGCCCTCAGGAAATCCGTCACAATCACAATTCACAGCCTCTCCTTGCCGGAATGATTACCTCTGACGAGCCGGGAATTTACCGTGAGGGAATGCATGGAGTGCGTCACGAGAGTCTCCTGCTCTGCGTTGATAACGGAGTGAATGAATTCGGCTCATGGCGGGCATTCGAGAACCTCACCCTCTGCCACATTGATACCTCAGCCATACTCCCGGACCTGATGACGGACGAGGAGATAGCCTGGCTGAATGCATACAATGCGGATGTATATCGCAGATTGTCCCCGGCCCTCTCTCCAGAAGTGGCTGAGTGGCTCAGGGAAAGGACTGCTCCGGTGGTCAGATGAAACTGGTACATTATGACACAGTTCTACTTTTTTTTGACAATCAGCCTTCTTCTGGTTTGTATCTGGGCATTGGTTTACAGGGAACGGAGAAGATGCAGGAAAATATTGGAAGCGGTTTCTGCCGAACACAAGTTGAATGGTCCAGAAGTAACTGTCCTCCAGAACGGTTATATCCGGATGCGTGTTGACATTGTGGCTGCGAACTCTTATTCTTTCAAGTCCTATTTGCACATATTCGTAAATGTTCCTGCAGGCAAAGATGCACAGTCGACAAAAGTCACTGTCGAGACAATAAATGAAATTGCCGCAGCGCTTCACTCCGAGGGGTTGTTGGTTGGGTCCAGGATGGGAATTCATGAAACCGATGAATACGATGAAGACCGTGATATCCCTCAGTGCGTATTCCCTCTTGACATTGTCGTGAATGAGAAAATTACACCTGGGCGCTTTGTCCAGGTGTGCAATTCGTTGTTCAAGGCGATAATGGATAATGGCTGCAATGACATTGAGCATTTTACAATAACCGGCACAGACACCGGTACGGTTTACAAGCATTACAGGGGCAATCTGTGCATCGGTATGATACAATGCGAATATGGCAAGCAGATCGTTGTCAATTCGTATATTGACAGGCCGGTATTTTTCGGAAAGGATGAGCAGGATTTTAGCGCAAGTCAATACAATGAACTGAGGGATTCCATCGTAGGAGACGGATTCAACATGAGTATTGACGAAGCCGCCGAATGTATCCGGCAGATACTGAAACATACAGGTAAGGGCATAGGTGGCAACATGGTCAAGGCCAAGAATCGCCTGTCCGTAACAATTAGCAGCCGGAAGTCTTCCGTTGTCCTTCATGTCATGTATCAGGATGGCCTCTGGTGGATATACAGTTATGGCAATATGTTGCAGCTGCCTGTACTTTCAACCGAAAGCGAGGCTGACGTGACACGTATGTTGATGAGGGTTATGACTAACTTCGAGGGCACGCATCAATGACAGTGCTTTTCAACGACGCAGGCCCAATGCGAATCCGGCGGCTGCCCCTGCCGCCAACGAGAGAATGTTTTCTGTTTTCATACTCTTGGAATTGACGTTTTCAAATGATGAAAAAGACAAAAGATGTTGCACTGGTTCTTTCGAGCGGAGGCCCGAGAGGCTTTGCCGGCAGTTCATATAACTTAAATTTAATTGTATATTTGTATGTCGATAAAAAATATGATATAATATCTTGTACCCGATAGGCATACAGAATTTTGCGAAACTCCGCGAAGAGGGCTATGTTTACATAGACAAGACCGACCTGATTTACAGATTGGCTACATCCGGAACATATTATTTCCTCAGCCGCCCGCGCAGGTTCGGCAAGAGCCTTCTCATATCGACGATGGAGGCGTATTTCTCCGGGAAGAAGGAACTGTTCAAAGGTTTGGCCATGGAACTGATGGAGAAGGAGTGGATTGAATATCCTGTGTTGCATCTGGATTTGAACAGTGGCAGATATTTGAATCCAGAAGATTTGGATGTCGTTCTGAATCAGTATCTTAACAATTGGGAAGCACAATATGGGGTCGTACGTAAATATGACGACTGCTCCGCCAGGATGAACGATATCATTGATGCCGCCTGCAGAAAGGCTGGCAAGAAGGTGGTCATTCTGATTGACGAATATGACAAGCCTATTGTAAACAATTTGGGAAACGAAGCCCTGGTTGATTATTATCGCAGGGCCCTCCAGGGCTTCTACAGCGTGCTGAAGGCGAAGGACGGACAGATCAAGTTCGGTTTTCTGACTGGTGTGTCGAAGATTGGAAAATTGAGCGTATTCAGTGCACTCAACAATTTGAAGGACATATCGATGGTCAAGGAGTATGCCGACATCTGCGGAATAACGGAAAAGGAGTTGCACGGCAACTTTGATGAAAGTGTTTCTGAGTTAGGTGAAGCAAATGGACTCTCCAAAGATGAAAGCTATCTCAAGCTGAAGGAAATGTACGATGGTTATCACTTTACCCCAAATTCCGTCGGTGTATATAATCCGTTCAGCCTTTTGAATGCTTTCAGTGACAGGGAATTCAAGGACTATTGGTTCGAAACCGGCACTCCGACAATGTTGGTAAATGTGATGAAGAAGACATCGTTCGACATCACCACCCTGTCCGACAATGTCGTGGTCCCGGTTTCCAAACTGAACGGTATGCAGGATATTGTAAATAGACCTGTTCCGCTGTTCTTCCAGACAGGATATCTCACAATCAAGGACTACGATAGTGAGTACAATGAATACCGCCTTGGCTTTCCAAATGACGAGGTCAAGAATGGTTTCCTTGATTTCATCTATTCGTACTATGTCCCTGTCAATCCGTCCGATGACTCCTAGAAGACCTCCCTTTTGGCCAGGGCTTTGAAGTCCGGAGACCCATATTTGTTTATGAGGACACTGGAGGCGTTGTTCGCCAACACTACCTACCAGATTCAGGGTGATGCGGAGAAGAATTTCCAATATGCGATGTATATCATAATGGAACTTCTCGGAGAATATGTCCAGGCGGAGCGCAGCACCAGCAACGGCAGGATTGACCTGCTGCTCCAGATCAAGGATTACATCTACATTGTCGAACTGAAGATTGACAACACCGCCGAAGTTGCTCTGCAGCAGATTGAGGACAAGGGCTATGCAAAGCCTTTCGTGAACGATTCAAGGAAACTCTTCAAGATAGGCGTAAGTTTCTCCACAGCCAACCGGCGGATTGAGGAGTGGAAAATCGCTGAATTGAATGAATAACACAAAGAAGCCGACCCATTCGAGCCGGCTTCTGTCTGTAATATTTTCAGAATGTTATGCCTGGATGAAGGCGTTCACTGCAACTGATGTGAAGAGAACGAGGATGACAGCAGCCACGAGGACGCCGATTACCTTGAGCCTCTTCATCCATACCTGGTTGCTCCAGCCTACGGTCTGGAACATGCTCCAGAATCCGTGGGTGAGGTGGAAGAATACTGCAATGAACCAGATGATATATACAATCAGTACCCAGATGTTGCCGAATGTGGCAGTGAGGAGCTCGTAAGGATTTTCAGCATGATCTCCCATGAATTCCTTGAGCTGCATGTCAGCCCAGAAATGGGAGAGGTGGAAGAAGAGAATGCCGAGAATCACGATGCCGAGCACGAACATGTTCTTGGCGGACCAGGAGTCAGCTCTGGCTACGCTTGCGGTCTCATAGCGCTTGTAACCGCCGCGGGCCTTGATGTTGTACCAGGTAAGGTAGCATCCGTAGAAGATGTGGACGAAAACACCGAGCGCCAGCACCGGTACCATTATCGTCACGATTGGCAGGGCCATGAAGTCGCAACCGAGCTGGAAGAGACCGTCCTCAGCGCCGAATTTACCTGTGAATGAATCGATTACTGAAAAGAAGTTGATAGTTCCGTGAAGCAGAAGGAATACGATGAGAAATGCACCGCTGACTGCCTGAATGAACTTTCTCCCGATGGAGTAGTGGAATGCGTTCGCCATTATCTATAAAAATTTGATTTCAGTTTTACAATCTTTCGGCAAATATAGGTTGTTTCTTGCAAGTTTCATAATATTTCGATAATTTTGTTTCCCGGATTGTGAAGGAAACCATCACTTTTTCGACAATTTATAACCTTAAGTTCACGCATCATGTATAGAAGGGTACTTTTGAAACTGAGTGGCGAGAGCCTCGGCGGTCCTGCCGGAAAGGGACTTGACACTGACAGCCTCAGGGCTTATGCTGAAGAAATCGCCGAGGCGGCAAAGGCCGGTCTCCAGATAGCGATAGTCAATGGCGGCGGCAATATTTTCCGCGGGCTTCAGGGTACGGGAAAGGGCTTCGACCGCGTGGACGGGGACAAGATGGGAATGCTTGCCACCGTCATCAATTCGCTTGCCCTCTCGATGTTCATAAAGGAGCAGGGCGTCAACGCCCAGGTATTCACCGCTACCCCGATGGAGCCGGTGGCAAAGTACTATATGCGGGATGATGCCGTGAAAGTATTGGAGGAGGGCGGTGTGGCCCTCATTTCCGGAGGTACGGGCAATCCTTTCTTCACCACCGACTCGGGTGCGGCTCTCAGGGCTCTGGAAATAGGGGCTGACGCATTGCTGAAGGGTACCCGGGTCGACGGCGTCTATACTGCCGATCCGGAGAAGGATCCTTCTGCAGTCCGCTATGACGAGCTTACTTTCGACAAGGCCCTCTCGGACCATCTCAAGGTCATGGACCAGACAGCTTTCGCACTCTGCAGCGAGGGCAACATGCCGATAATAGTATTCGACATGAACTGCCGCGGCAATC
>JALFFZ010000171.1 GCA_022777585.1 Bacteroidales bacterium
ATTTCGGCTTCGTGATGAAGAAGGAGGATTTCCGCGGAATCAAGTCGTTTGCCGACTTCTACGATTTTGTTGAATCACGTATGGCCGGAAAATAATGGCTTCTGAGTGGAAGGGCAGGTCCAGGGGAGGGAAGACCGGATATATGATCTTCATCTTCCTGCTGCGGAATCTAGGGCTGGGGGCTGCGTATGCGCTTCTCAGCCTCGTTTCATTGTATTATATACCAGCCGCTCCCCGTTCCACCGCTGAAATCTGGAGATATGCCAGGAGAATATTGCACTATGGATATTTCCGCTCGGCATTCTTCATTTACCGCAATTATTTCGCCTTCGGCCAGTCCATAATCGACAAGGTCGCCATTTCTTCCGGATTGGAAGACAGGTTCAGGTTTGAATTCGAGGGGTCGGATCCGGTGTCCGAAGCCTTCCGCAGCAGGACCGGGATAGTCACAATCGGGGCGCATTTCGGCAACTGGGCCGCCGGAGAGCCGTTTTTCCGCAGATTCGGGCCGAGCCTGAACATTGTGATGTATGACAATGAAAGCGCCGATATAAAGGAGGTCCTGGATAAAAATAGCGAATACGGCAAGTCTTTCAAGATAATACCTGTGAACAAGGACAATATAGCCCACGTCTTCATGATAACTGAGGCTCTGGACAGGGGAGAGGCAGTCTCCTTCCTCGGGGACAGATATCTCAATGAGGACAAGCTTCTCGAGACCACCCTACTGGGAAGGAATGTGAAGTTTCCTTCCGGTCCCTTCCTCATATCATCCAGGATGAAGGCTCCGGTATATTTCTACTTTGCAGTGAGGGAGAAGGGCAGATGCTACAGGTTCCGTTTCGTGAAGGCCGACATACCTCAGCGCAGCAAGGAAGGGCCGCGTCCTGAACAGGCTGTGCTGGAGCAGTTCGCATCTGTGCTCTCGGAAGAGATTCTCCGCCATCCGGAGCAGTGGTACAATTATTACGATTTTTGGGGATTTAGGAGGACATAATATGGATTCCAAGTATAATGGAGTGAAAATGAGGGCGTTGGAAGCTCAGAGGGCGGCGCACGCCATAGCCTTTGCGCCCATAGTGTTCCAGGTCAGCCGCCTTATGGTGAAATACGGCATTTTCAAGCTTCTGATTGAAGCCGGCAGGCAGGAGCCGCAAGGCCTTTCTGCGGAGGAGATCGCCGAAAGGTCCGGCATTTCCCTATATGGAGTCAAGGTACTTCTTGAGTCTTCCCTCACCGCTGGTACGGTATTTTACAATGACGGCCGCTATTCCATTTCGAAAATAGGTTGGTTTCTGGAGAATGACGCAATGGTCAAGGCTGACATTGACTTCAACCATTATGTCAATTACAAGGGCATGTACCATCTTGACGAGGCCATCAGAGAGGGCAGGCCGGCAGGATTGAAGGAACTCGGAGACTGGCCTACCATCTACGAGGGGCTGTCCTCGCTTGAGCCTGAAGTCCAGTCCGCCTGGTTCGGCTTCGACCATTTCTACTCTGACAATTCCTTCGAGCAGGCCCTTCCGTCAGTGTTTGCGACCTCTCCTGCATCCATTCTCGACATCGGCGGCAATACCGGAAGATTTGCTCTGAAATGTGTCGGAGAAAATGAAAGTGTGAAGGTTACTGTTATGGACCTGCCCCAGCAGATAGGTCTTCTGATGGAAAATATCAAGGGCCGGAAGGGCTCCGGAAGGATCAGCGGCCATCCCGCCAATCTCCTGGATGAGTCAACCGTCATTCCTGGAGGCTTTGATGTGGTCTGGATGAGCCAGTTCCTGGATTGTTTCCCGGAAGATATGGTCGTGAGCATCCTGAAGCGGGTTGCAGCGACATTGAAACCAGGCGCCAGAGTCTTTATAATGGAGAATCTCTGGGACCGTCAGACTTTCGACACGGCTTCGTTTGACCTTGCACAGACCAGCGTGTACTTCACTGCCATGGCCAATGGCAACAGCAAACTCTTCTTTACCCCGGATCTCGAGTCGATGATTGACCGTTCCGGCTTGAGAATCAAGTCAATGCAGGATTCGTTGGGCTTCGGCCATACTTTGATAGAGTGCGAAAAGGCGTGAATAGCAGGGAGATTTACATAGCGGCAGCCTCGATGCGTACCGCTCTTGGAGGCGATGTCCATTCCGCAAGCGAGGCCATTGTCCGGGGTGAATCAGGACTCGGACCGACCCCTCCCGGCGGCAGGGTATCATCCCGTCCGGTATTCGCTGGACTGATTCCTGATTCGGACTACGCTTCTCTGGAGAGACGTTTCGGGCTGGGGTACAGCAGGGCGGAAATGCTTGCTGCAGAGGCTGTTGCAAATGTCATTGAACCGTTGAAGGCTGTACCTGGGCTTGGCCGGACAGGCCTTGTCATTGCGACAGCCAAGGGCAATGTTTCAATGCTTGAAGGGCGTTGCGGAAACGGCCCGTTCATTCCCGGGGAAGATTCGCCGCTCCTCCTGAAATCTTTTGCGGAGCGGATTGCGGAATTGTCCGGTTTCCCTGCCGGGGCCGCAACCCTGGTTTCCAACGCCTGCATATCAGGAGTCGCAGCCATCGTCATTGCCGGAAGAATGATTCTCGCCGGGGATTATGACAATGTCGCCGTAGTCGGGGTGGATGTCCAGAACCGCTTCATTGTCAGCGGGTTCTCCTCTTTCAAGTCTCTCAGTCCGGATATCTGCCGGCCATACGACGAGTCCCGCTGCGGACTCAATCTTGGAGAGGCCTGCGGGGCTGTTCTGCTGACAAATGACCGCGACCTTGCAGGTCAGGATGCCATCAGGGTGGACGGAGGAGCGGTCTCTGACGATGCCAATCATATCTCGGGCCCTTCCCGTACTGGCGACGGGCTGTTTTTCGCGATGAGAAACGCCGTCTGCGGAGCCGGACTGTCATTGTCTGAAATCGATGCAGTCCAGCTCCATGGCACGGCCACGGTGTATAATGACGAGATGGAGTCCAGGGCAATTTCGCTTGCCGGGCTTTCGGATGTCCCTGTCCAGAGCCTCAAGCCCTATTTCGGCCATACGATGGGAGCCTCCGGAGTGATAGAGACGATAATGCTGGCGGAGCAGATGAAGAGGGGCCTTTTTGCGGGTACTCCAGGCTTCTGCAACCCAGGCCTTCCCTGCACGCTTTCAGTTTCGTCCGAGACCCGCAGGATAGAGATGAAACATTGCCTTAAGACTGCGTCCGGATTCGGCGGGACCAATGCTGCAATAGTGCTTTCGGCTGCGGACACGGTTCCGGAATGCGCTGAGTTTCATCCCCGCGGATCATTGACGGTCAGGACTCTGAAGATTTCGGAAGGAAGGGTGGAACTGGACGGCAGGACGGTGTTCTCCTCCGATGCCGGTTTCGATGCCTTCATCCGGGAAGCCTTCAAGTCCAGGGGCTCCGCCAATATGAAATTCTACAAGATGGATTCGGCCTGCAAACTGGCATACGTGGCGGCGGAATGGATTCTGGACGGGATTGAGTTCGGAGAGGAGGAATGTGCGGTGCTGATGTCCGGAAGGTTCGGCTCGCTGGACACGGATATGAAACACCAGTCCATCATTGACAGGGATGGGGATGATTATGCCGCTCCTTCAGTGTTCGTCTATACATTGCCGAATGTGGCGGCGGCCGAGATTTCGATAAGACATCATATCAAGGGGGAGAACATCTGGTTCAGCGATGCCCCGATGGCGGAGCTCCGGCACCAGGCGGAACTTGCCTCTGCCAGGGAGTCATTGAAATATTGTCTGGTCGGGCGGTCGGATTTCATTAATGGAGAATATTTAGCTATATTTGAACTCCTCCGCTTCGGAGAAGTATAATCTGGCCGGCAAGCCCGGCGATAATTTTTTAGGAAATGGAAAACCTTGAATCAAAACTCAAAGCTCAACTCATAGATGCGTTGAATCTGGAGGATATGACTCCGGAAGACATTGATACTGAGGCACCTCTCTTCGGAGATGAGGGACTCGGACTGGATTCCATCGACGCATTGGAGATCATCCTGCTCCTGGACAAGGAGTACGGAATAAAGCTCGCCAATCCTGCCGAGGGCAAGAAGGTGTTCTACTCTGTCAGGACAATGGCCGATTATATCAGGTCCACCGGATACGAGGGCTGATCCGTGGGTGGGGAGAGGATATATGTGACAGGTATCGGGGCGGTTTCCGCTGCCGGTAATGATGTTGACGGGATTGTCGGAGCCTTGAAATCCGGCAAGACCTTCCTCCGCCCTGCCGCCCGCTTTGAAACTGCCCTGCAGATGCCTGTGGGCGAGGTAGGTCTGAGCGATGATGAACTCAGGGCCCTGCTCGGGGTCGATGCCAATGTCATCAGCAGGACATCCCTGCTCGGGCTCAAGGCCGTCAGGGAGGCTGTGAGTGACCATCTTCGCAGGACTGGAGGCATTGTCCCGAAGCGGGGCGTCTTCATCTCCGGCACTTCGGTCGGAGGAATGGACCTCAGCGAAGAGTTCTGGAAATACAGGGCCATGGAAGGGGCGGATTGTTCCTGCCTTTCAGTTCACGACCCTGGTGCCTCGACGCTTTCCATCCTGTCCTCCGCCCCAGATTCTCCCGAATCTGAAGAATTCTGGAGAGGTGTGGCAAACTCTACTACCATCAGTACTGCCTGCTCCTCGGCCGGCAATGCCATATTGCTGGCAGCCAGGATGTTGCGTGCCGGGGTTGTGGATATTGCAATAGCCGGCGGCACTGACTCCCTATGCCGTTTCACGATGAACGGGTTCAACTCCCTCCGCATTCTTGACGGGGACTTCTGCCGGCCATTCGACGAAAGCAGGGCCGGGCTCAATCTCGGCGAGGGAGCCGGGTATCTCGTCCTTTCGGCAGGGAGAGCGGATGGCGCTTACTGCAGTCTTGAGGGCTGGGGCAATGCTGCCGAGGCCTATCATCAGACTGCCAGCACGCCCGAGGGCATAGGTCCGGGACTTTCGATGGAAAGAGCCCTGGAGATTGCGGGCATCATGCCGGGGGATATCAGTTTCATCAATACCCACGGCACGGGTACCCCTGTCAATGATCTTGCGGAGTCCAATGCCATGCTCCGTATCTTCGGAGGCAATGTGCCTCCGTTCAGCTCGCTGAAACCGTATTTCGGTCATACCCTCGGGGCTTCAGAGTCTCTGGAGGCGGCGGTAGTATGCCGGGCTATTGCCGACGGGGACTGCTCGATGATGCGCTCCTCAGGATTCTCCATTCCGATTCCGGAGACAGGCCTTGTCCCTTACAATGGTGAGCCGGAAATCGCTCCGGTCAATGTCATTTCATCCGCATTCGGCTTCGGGGGCAATTGCGTCTCATTGATATTTTCGAAGGTATGATGCTGAAAGACAATATATTGGAATATGTTCCCGAGTGCCCTTGCCCGGTGGCGTCCTGCTGCTTCGCCACTCCGGCGGAGCCTGTTGATGTCAAGTCACTCATACCTGACGCCAATCTCAGGAGAAGGATGGGCCCGCTTCTCAGGCTGGCGGCAGCTTGCGGAATGGCCGCCCTCGGAAATGTGAATCCTGACAATGTCGCGGGCATCATCACTTCCACCGGCCTCGGCTTCATGAAGGACACGGTAAGCTTCGCCGATATGCTGATCGACAGGAATGAGGGGATGCTCAATCCGTCTCCGTTCATGCAGTCCACATTCAATACAGTATCGGGCTACATTGCCCTGCTGGGCGGGATTAGGACATACAATACGGCCTATGTGCACCGCTCCGGCGGCTTTGCGGCGGCATTGACGGATGCAATGATGCTGGTGGGGGATGGCAATGTGCTTGTCGGAGGTTTCGACGAGGCTTCTCCCGAGGTGGATGAGTACAGGTGCAAGCTTGGATGCTGGAAGAGAGGGGATTTCCTTCCTCTCGGAGAAGGTGCGGGTTTCCTCTGTCTCGGAGGCGTGGACAACGGAGTCCGCATTCTCGGGGTGCATTCTTCCCGCTCCACCCTTGAGTTTGACCGTAAAGTCTTGTGCAGTAGCTATATAGATAGATTCGGGGCCTTTTTCTCCATCCTTCCGGTAGTATTGTGTTCGATTATCGGGGAGCGCTCTAAGGGCAGAATCCTGGTCGTGGATGATGTGAATCCGGGCGGACCTGCCGTGCTTTTGGAAATTGACTGATTATGCTCTGGATAGTGCTCATAATCATTGTATTGACTTTGACGGCATTCCTTGTCTGGGCCTGCGCCACCATTTCTTCCGGTGTCTGGATGAAGGCGGAATGCAGGGGCCGTGGCGGCAGGGTTTACCTGACATTCGACGACGGGCCGGAACCTGGCAGGACGGAGGAGATTCTCGACATTCTTGCCTCCCGGGGCGCCAAGGCCGTTTTCTTCCTCATCGGAAGCAGAATCGGGGGCAATGAGGCACTGGTCAGAAGAATGCTGGCGGAAGGACACGGGGTGGGAATTCATTCCTGGTCCCATTCGTGGAACTTTCCTTTGATGTCCGTTTCGAAGATGACGGATGACCTGAGTCGCAGTCGGAGGATTCTGGAAGACATTGCCGGAGAGCCTGTCAGGCTGTTCCGTCCGCCTTTCGGAGTGGTGAATCCGACCGTTGCGAAGGTGGTCCGCAGGCTCGGACTCAGGACGGTAGGATGGAGCATCCGCACATTCGATACCTCCCTGCTTGGAAAGGAAGGGGGAATGGAACGGATATTGGATAAGATAGACAGGAATCTTGAAGACGGGGCCATCATCCTCCTGCACGACAGGCTTGAAGGCTCCGGGGAACTTTTGAATGGGATTCTGGACCTTCTTCGCAGGCGGGGATATTCCTGCGACAGGTCATTGGATTGACAATCAATCGGTTCCTGCAATAGGGCCGACTATTTGAGTGGAGATATGAAGAGACATTTTACAGCATTAATGGTTTCAGCCGCCCTGCTGCTCCAGGCTTTCAGTGCGGCGGCCGGCGATTTCGTGAAGATCAATGACCTTAGGTCATTTTCGGAGAATCTTGCCGCAAGGACTTCGGCCATGACCAGCATCCGTGCGGATGTTGTTCAGAAGAAATATCTGAGCGTGTTCAATGCGGAGGTGGTATCGAAGGGAAGTTTCGCCTGGTCGGCACCGGACAAGCTATGTCTGGATTACACTACGCCTGCACCGTACAGAATTGTCATTGACGGGGACCGTCTTCTTACCGTAAATGCCGGGAAGTCTTCCTCTGCCAACCTGAAGGGCAATCCGGTCATGTCCCAGATGAAGAGCCTCCTGTCGGCCTGCATGACGGGAAATGTCAATGCCATGGGCTCAGACTTCGAGATTGAATATTTCGAGTCGGACCGGGAATACAAGGTGGTACTGGTGCCTGTCTCTGACCGGCTCCGCGGCTATGTCTGCCGGATGGAGATTTTCCTTGACCGTAAGGATATGTCTGTCAATACATTGGTGATGCATGAAAATGAAACTGATTACACTTCCTATGAGTTCAGCGGCAAAAAGTTCAATGAGGCTCTTCCTGCTTCTGTGTTTGCTGGCCGCTAGCCTGTCGTCCTGCGCCCCAAGGCTGATAATAACCGAGTCCAGGGAGCTCTCCGTCAATTCGGGAGATATGTCGATGACGGTGGAGCCGGGTTCCGATCTTGAAACGATGGACTCCTCCATAGGCCAGTATGACTTCGTGCTCAAGGCCGGCAGCAACGAGATATCCGGCTTCCTGGTGGCCAGGAATGTTTTCGACAATCTTCCCGGCCCCGAGGACAGGGGAGTCAGGGTAGTAGCCTCCACATATTTCGGCATGCGCCTTTTCGACATCACCGTCACCAGATCCGCATACAGGATGAACGGCGGGGCTGAGTTCCTTTCCGACAGGAGGGTGGCAGCCTTTCTCGCCGCCGCGCTGCGGAAGAAGTATTTTCAGCAGTAACGATAGGCGTCCTTTCCGGACAGGAATGCTATTAATAACGTTTTAGTGGGCAAAATGTGAAAAATATTTGAAAAAAATCCCTGAAAAGTTTGGAAGTTTCCGAATAATGCTCTACATTTGCAATCCCGTTCGGAAATCACCTGATAGACCGAAAGGTTGGAAGATTCGTTAGCTCAGTTGGTAGAGCACAACACTTTTAATGTTGGGGTCTCGGGTTCGAGCCCCGAACGGATCACAGAGAAGTTTATAAGTCTGCTTCCTTAGCTCAGTTGGTAGAGCACGACACTCTTAATGTTGGGGTCCAGGGTTCGAGCCCCTGAGGGAGCACAAGAGGATGACCTGCGAAGGCCATCCTCTATTTTTTATGCTTATTCAACACTTACGGTATAATTGGGTCAGGGGGAAAACCCTGTGTACTCCTACACGTATCCGTAGTGGCATATTGCCTGTCAGGTTTGCACGAACGACCACGCTGAAATTCCCAACCTGGATGAATGAATTACACGAACGACCACGCATAAATAGGCAAAAGTCAAGCGCGAGGAGAGCCTTTAGGCGAGCTCCCCGCAGCGTTTGACCTTTAGCCGCCGGAGATGCTTTATTCCGGCGGCGGTACCGTCATTGGCATTGGCTGTAATAATATGCTGCGAAACCAGATATCCAAGTGTATGTGAAGCAAAGTAAGTTGCAGCAATGCCAAATGCCGCAGATGACCAATGCCAGATGACGCAGGGCCAAATTGCGCAGGGCCGGATGAAGCAAAATCAGATACAGCAAAGCCGGATTCCGCAAAGTCCAGTCCCGTGACATTCACCTGGCCGGCGGACCTGCCCCAGAAGGCCCTGTGAGGCATATTGCCCGGCCAGGTGGCATCAAAAACTGTTCACCTGGCCGGCGAAATTTCAAAAAACCTCCTCAGGGATACCTGTAGCGGGGTGCCCCCGGCCAGGTGAATGTCACGAGATTGTTTTCCAGTAAGCATCTCCACGATTCGGGATTAACATTGCTTCGATGAAGTACATGCAGCACACTCTACCCTATTGCCCTCGTGACATTCATCTGGACAGAGACATGCCATTCTAAGGCATTGTGGGGCATCTAGGGTGTCCCAATGGAAAGGAATTGTGTCCATCTGCACCGCCTGCATGCCCCACAGCTATGTAGAACGGTGGGGTGGGTGTGCAGATGAATGTCACGAGAATGTCATCCGGCAGGCATCTCCATGATGCGGGATAAATAGGCCTTCAGACTTAAGCCTCATATCGTGGATCAATTGAGTAATAAATAGTTTACCTGGTCTGTTTGGCGTCAACGCAGCCGGAATATACGCCCTCCGGCTGCTCAAAGCAGGCTGCGCGAGCTCCGCCGTTGGCTCGCTCCGCCCGCTCTGTGACGGTTCTGGGCGGGGACCTTCCACGCTGAAGGCCAATATCACGGACGTTACGAAGTTCAAAGCGCACCCCTCCTCGCATGTGGTCCATCTTGCAAGCCCAGGGGATAGCGACAAACATACTAAGTGCAGGGAAGCAACAGCCGGCAGGCAAGCTGGCCCACTCTAGAGCCCGGTGCAGCCCTGCCGGTCTGTAGCCGCCGGAGATGCTTTAGAGGCCACTGAAAAACTATACGAAAGAAGCCGACCCAAAAGGGTCGGTTTCTTGTATTCTATATGGGGATGATGAGTTGTCGGAAGGCTCCGCCAGAGTTCCGCTTCGCTTCATCCACCCTTCGGAACTTCGTTCCTTCGGGAGCCGCTCACGAGGCCGCGGC
>JALFFZ010000005.1 GCA_022777585.1 Bacteroidales bacterium
TACCCCATTTTTATGTAATTTCAAATACTTTTGTATGGAAATGTATACTGAGTAACAATGCATTACAAATATGTCTGGAGGGGTTTGGAGGAAATGTTCGAGTTCGCCCATCTCCACAAAATCGGCTCTCAGCCATGCTGAGGGCCGTGTTTGTGGAGATGCACCGCTGCAAAGCAGCGGTGCCCTTCTATGCCTAGGGGCTCTGCCCCTATTATACCCCGCGGCTCCGCCTTCCGTATTTGCCTTTGGCAAATACGGAAGGCGGAGCCGTCGCGCTGGTGCGCGAGGTCTCAGCCATGCTGAGGGCCGTTTTTGTGGAGATACGCGCCTGCAGGGCATGCGCTTCTCCTTCTCAACCCCAGTCAGCTGCGCTGACAGCCCCTTTCAGGGGTATGCGGCCGGAGCCTCCGGCGGTTGATAGCCTACTTTTGCAATTCACTATCCTTTGGCCTTCCTATAAAACAAGCCAGGAGTTATGCAGAAATACTTGATGCTCTGCTCGGAAATTGGGAGAAATCCTATGAGGTGGTCAATGCACCGCTGGAGCGCAAACGAAGGGAACTTGCCAAGCGAAACGATAGCATCAACGACTATTGTCATAGGTATATGCACTATTTCTTGCCGATATCGGCAAGAAATGCTATATTTGTACATCAGATAATACAATTTTTTGCCGATAGCATATGGAATACATTTCAATTACAGAGTTCGCAGCCAAGTTCGAGGTGCCCGAAAGAACTGTACGCAGCTGGTGCTCAACAGGACGCATTCCCGGTGCGCATCTCGTAGGCAAGACCTGGAACATTCCGTCCGAGGCCATACTGCCGGCAAAAGGGAAGAAACCGAAGGAATCTCCCCTTCTTTCGAGACTTCGTCAGGAGAAGGATAACCATATCAAAGGTGGCATATACCACAGGACACAGATCGACCTTACTTACAACTCGAACCATATCGAAGGCAGTCGTCTGACCCATGAACAGACCAGATACATCTTTGAGACAAACACCATCGGCATCACGGACGAAGCCGTTAAGATTGATGATATCGTGGAGACTGTCAATCACTTCCGCTGCATTGACTACATCATTGACCATACATTTGACAGGCCAACGGAGGCGATGATTAAGCAACTCCACCTCCTTCTTAAATCCGGCACAAGCGACAGTCGGAATTCATGGTTCAAAGTGGGAGACTATAAGAAGCTTCCCAACGAGGTAGGAGGCAACGAGACTTGCCCTCCGGAGAAGGTCCACGAAAAGATGGCGGCTCTGCTGAAAGGCTACAATGCCAAAACTTCCGTGACGCTTGAAGACATCATCGAGCTGCATTGCCGGTTCGAGCGCATACACCCCTTCCAGGACGGAAACGGCAGGGTCGGAAGACTCCTCATGTTCAAGGAGTGCCTTGCCCACAGCATCGTTCCTTTCATCATAACCGAAGATCTGAAGTTTTACTATTATCGCGGGCTCAAGGAATGGGGAAAGGTCAACGGCTATCTCTCCGACACTTGTCTGGCGGCGCAGGATGCATACAAGTCCGCCCTTGACTATTTCAAGATCAAGTATTGAGTCCTTCTATTGCCATCGGAATTCTGGCGGGGTGATCATGTTCGGGATGTGGCGTTTCATCCATCAGCTTGTCGAGTCCCTTCATTTTTTTGTTATCTTTGCACAATGCAGGCAAAGGTTCAGACAAGACAGTTCGTCCCGAAAGGCGGGACCTGGCTCGTGGAAATGGAATGCATTGCCTTGATCTGAGCGGCAGCTTATCTTCTTTCCTGCGACAACCGCCTGCATTCCGGGCAGAGCCCCTTCATCACACAGTTGATTTCCTCGACCTCGAAATCTCTGGGAAGGGGAATGCTGGACGTGGTTATATCCTTGATACAGAAAGTCCTGTGGCAGGAGGTGCAGGTGAAATGAATGTGGGAGGTATGGTGGGAAGAACCGCAGGTACAGAGACAGTAAAGCTTGGAGCCGCTGCCGTTGTCCACTTCGTGGAGGATGTGGTGCTGCTGGAAGAGGGTCAATGTGCGGAAGAGGGTGGATTTGTCCACGGTATCCAGCCTCTCCTCCATCTCGGAAAGGTTGAATGTACGGTCAATGCGTACTATCTCCCTGAAGATTAGCAGCCTGATGGCCGTGGGGCGTATTCCCGCCGACTTGAGTATTTCTTCGTCATTGCACATTGCCGTCTCAAATTGGACTACAAAAATACCCTCTTTGAATCTAAAATCCAAATTTGGAGGTAAAGCCGGACAATACGTATCATACCGGTCTCTTGTAACCAAGGCCAATGAAACCAAGGAAGCGCTGATAGTTCATCCAGGAGTTAAACAATATTTTGAAAGGGACGTTAGTCCGTCCAGGGACAATGAATCCGTGCTCTTTCCCAAATTCCCTGATTAAATCGGTCGCATGTGCGAAATCCTCCGCAATCCTCTTTTTTTGAGTTTCCGTCCGGGTTGTCGTAATGGAGTTTGGCGTGGCATTGTATATATATATTGCCCCAGGTGCTGTCACCACTTCCTTTGCATAGTACAATGCCCTCGTGGTGAACTGGAGATCCTCGATTATGCGGCCCTCCTCAAATTCCAGATTGTATCTGCGCAACAATTCGCTTTTGAAAAGATAGCGCCAGCAGTTTGGAAGCCTGCATCCCCAGGTCACGGTAAGTTTCCGGTATGTACCCCTTACTACACGTCTCCGTGAGAAATACTGGCTCTTGTGCTGTTGTAACTCATCATATACACCAGAGGCAATCACATCCGGATTAATGTCTCCGGCGGCCTCGACCATCTTGTGATAAAAACCGGAGGACAGCTCATCGTCTGCATCCAGAAAATGGATATATTCCCCTTCGGCAATCTTTATCCCTGCATTGCGGGCTGCTGAGACACCTCTGTTTTCCTCGAATACTATGACTCTTGCAGGATATTGCGAGACGATTTCCCTGGCATTGTCAACAAGCCCATCAATAATCACGATGACTTCAAGGTTTTCATATCCCTGTGAAAATACCTGATCCAGCGCCCTGGCTATATATCTCTCTCCCTTGTAGCAGGGAATTATCACCGAAATTTTCTTTTTTTCCATCTGTTTGATTTTAGGTTTGCCGGTATTATAGATGCTATACAGGCAATAAATGTTGCACAGCAGATGAGAATAGTGTCTTCGTATGATGGATGGGTTACAAGAAAAGGGGGCCACAGCGTGACCCCCTTTAACTGTTATGTGTTCCTGATTACAAGGTCCTCTTGATCTCGACAATCTGGAAGGCCTCGATAATGTCACCAGGCTTGATGTCATTGTACTTCTCAATGCCGATGCCGCATTCCATTCCGCACATTACCTCCTTGGCGTCGTCCTTGCCCCTCTTAAGGGATGAAAGCTCGCCGGTGAAGACCACGATACCGTCCCTGATGAGGCGGACCTTGCTCTTCGCGGTCATCTTGCCGTCCTTTATGAGACAGCCGGCAATGGTACCGACCTTGGAAATGTGGAAGGTCTGCTTGACCTCTGCCGTAGAGGTGACCTCCTCCTTCTTCTCCGGCTCAAGCATACCCTCGATACCATCCTTGACCTCGTTGATCGCGTCATAGATGATGGAGTAGAGCCTGATTTCAATGCCTTCCTTCTCGGCCAGGTTGCGGGCGTCAGCTGAAGGACGCACCTGGAAGCCTATGATGATGGCATCGGAAGCGGTCGCAAGCATGATGTCGGACTCGGAGATTCCTCCGACCGCCTTGTGGATTACGTTTACGTGTATCTCCTCGGTTGAGAGCTTGATGAGAGAGTCGGAAAGGGCCTCCACTGAACCGTCCACGTCACCTTTGACAATGACATTGAGCTCCTTGAAGTTGCCGATGGCAATACGCCTTCCGATTTCCTCGAGAGTCATATGCTTCTGGGTCTTGATGCCCTGGATTCTTATGAGCTGCTCGCGCCTGTTGGCGATGGACTTGGCTTCCTTCTCGTCCGACATGATGTTGAACTTGTCACCCGCGCTAGGAGCTCCGTTGAGTCCGAGTACTGATACCGGAGTTGATGGTCCTGCGGTCTCGACCTTCTGGCCACGCTCGTTGAACATTGCCTTGATTCGGCCATAGTAGCAGCCGCTCAGCAGCATATCTCCCGTATGGATAGTTCCGTCCTGCACGAGGATGGTGGCAACATATCCGCGGCCCTTGTCGAGGGAAGACTCGATTACGGTGCCGACACCGAGCTTCTTCGGATTTGCCTTGAGGTCCATCAGGTCGGTTTCAAGGAGAACCTTGTCGAGAAGCTTGTCAACATTCAGACCCTTCTTGGCAGAGATTTCCTGACACTGATACTTTCCGCCCCAGTCCTCCACTAGAATATTCATCTGCGAGAGCTGCTGACGAATCTTCTCCGGCTGTGCTCCCGGCTTGTCTATCTTGTTGATAGCGAATACCATAGGGACTCCGGCGGCTTGAGCGTGGTTGATTGCCTCTATGGTCTGTGGCATCACGGCGTCATCGGCTGCGATAATGATGATCGCAAGGTCGGTAAGCTGGGCACCTCTTGCACGCATCGCCGTGAAGGCCTCGTGTCCAGGGGTATCGAGGAAGGTAATCTTTCTTCCATTGCCGAGAACTACATTGTAGGCACCGATGTGCTGGGTGATTCCACCGGCCTCTCCGGCAATCACGTTGGTCTTGCGGATATAGTCCAGCAGGGAAGTCTTGCCGTGGTCAACGTGACCCATCACAGTGATGATTGGCGGCCTTGTCTCGAGATCCTCCTCCCTGTCAGGCTCGCTGTCCTGATTGATTTCATTGGTGAGTTCGGCAGTCACGAACTCCACCTTGTATCCGAATTCCTCGGCAACGAGCACGAGGGCCTCAGCGTCAAGCCTCTGGTTGATGGACACCATAAGACCAAGGTTGAGGCAGGCTCCGATGACTTTGTTTACAGGAGTGTTGTTCATCAGGGTGGCAAGGTCATTCACCGTCACGAACTCGGTGACTTTCAATACCTTCCTTTCTGCTGCTTCCTGAGCCATCTCCTCCTGGGCCTTGAGGGATGCGAGTTCACGCTTCTCCTTCCTGTGCTTTGCTCCGAAATTGCTCTTGTTCTTGCTGTCGTTCATCCTTGCGTAGGTCTCCTTGACCTGCTTCTGGATTTCCTTCTGCATTTCCTCTTCCTCGGCAGCTGTCATCGCAGGCTTGAACTTCTCGTTCATCCTTTCTTTCTTGCGGGCTGCCTTTCCGGAAGGCTGGTTCTGGCGCTGGTCCTTGCGTCCGCCATTGTTGTTATTGTTGTTCTGGCCTCCTCTGTTCTTGTTCTTGTCCTTGCGCTCTCCCTTGTCCTCGCTGTCAATCTTGTTTACGTCCACCTTCTGGCTTCCGCTCTTGTTGATGCGCTCACGCTTCTTGCCTCTCTTTGGCTCGAATTGTGAAAGATCCACCTTCCCGACAATCTTCAGTCCGGTTGAAACTGACTCGGTATCCTCATCCTTGCTTGAAGCGGCCTTCTGGAGCTTGTGCTCGGCCTTGAGCTTAGCCTTGTCTGCCTTCGGATTGAACTCGTCCTTGTTCACCTTGTCAGCCTTCTTGACATCTGACCTGTGGAGTACGGCAGCTGCGGCAACAGTCTCCGCCGGGGTCTGAGCGGAAGGGGCTGTTTCCTCTTTCTGTTCCGGTTCCTCCTCAGGCTCATCCTTGCGGATGTCCTCAGGCTCAATGATTTCAGCAGATTCCACCTTTGCCGGCTCTTCAGGTTCCGGCTCGACTGCAGGCTCAGCCACTTTCTCCTCCTCGGCAGCAGGTTCCGAAGGAAGCTCCATTTCAGGTTCCTCCTTCTCAGACCCGGTGGCAACGGCGGTCTCAGCGGCTTCCTCCACCACTTCCTCGGCCTTGGTCTCAGGGACCTCGTCCTCTACCGGCTGCTGCGCCGCATTCTGGCCTGATGAAAGGGCGGTGCTTACGATTACGATTTCCTTTGCAGGCTCGTCCTCTTCCTCGTCCTTCTTCCTGGTATCCTTCTCTATGATTTCCTTGATCTTGATTCTTACCTTCTCTGAATCCTCCTTGGCTTTCAGGTCTTTGCCGAATGCCTTCTCGAGATCAGGAAGATACTCGTCGGATACCTTTGCGTTCGGGTTGAGAGATTCCAGTCCTGCGCCCTTCCCGTTCAGGAAGTCCACAAGTGTCTGCAACCCGATATTGAATTGTTTGGTAAGTTTGTTTAGTCTGATTTCCGCCATATATTAACCCCTTTTTTGTTTTTATTCCTCTTCAAATTCCTCTTTCAGGATGTTGATGACATCCTCGACGGTCTCGTCCTCGAGGTCAGCCCTTCTGGCAATGTCTTCCGGATCGAGTGCGAGAACGCTCTTGGCAGTGTCGCAGCCGATGGACTGGAGACGCTCGATAACCCAAGGGTCAATCTCGTTGCTGAACTCGCTGAGAAGTACATCCTCCTCCTCGCTTCCGTCATCTTCGCCGTCCTTAGGAAGCTCTCTCCAAACCTCGATCTCACGGCCTACGAGCATGCTTGCAAGCTTGATGTTGCATCCGCCCTTGCCGATTCCCTTCTTGACCTCATCAGGGAGCATGAATACCTTGATTTTGTCCTCCTCGCTCTTTCCCATATCGATTGAAGTGAACTTCGCCGGGTTGAGAGCCCTCTGGATGAGGAGCTGGGTGTTGGAAGTCCACTGGAGCACGTCAATGTTCTCGTTGCGGAGCTCCCTTACAATACCGATTATTCGTGAGCCCTTGACTCCTATGCAGGCTCCGATAGGGTCAATGCGGTCATCGTATGACTCAACGGCAACCTTTGCCCTCTCGCCAGGGATGCGGACCACCTTCTTGATGGTGATGAGGCCGTCATAAATCTCCGGCACCTCCTGCTCGAAGAGCTTCTTGAGGAACTCGTCGGAAGTCCTGGAAAGGACAATGTAAGGAGTGGTGTTGTTCTTCATTTCCACGCTCTTGATGATTGCGCGGACTGTCTCATTCTTCTTGAAATGCTCTCCCGGAATCTGCTCTGACTTAGGCAGGCGGAGCTCGTTTCCGTCCTCATCGAGGATGAGAACCTCCTTGGACCAGGTCTGGTAAATCTCTCCGGTGAAAATTTCACCGATCTTGTCAGTGTACTTGTTGTAGAGATTGGCCTTCTCGATGTCCATGATCCTTCCCTGAAGGTTCTGGCGGATATTGAGAATTCCCCTTCTGCCGAAATCCTTGAGCTCCACCTTTCTCGTGAATGTCTCTCCGAGTTCGTAGTCGTCTCCTTCCTCATTGACTTCCGCGAGGGAAATCTGGGTGTTAGGGTTCTCGACAGTCTCCACAACCTCGAGATTCTGGTAAATCTCGCAGTCTCCCTTGTCCACGTTGATGATGACATCGAAGTTGTCAGCCGAGCCGAATGTCTTGGTCAGCTGGGTCATGAATACGTCCTTGAGCACTCCCATCATCACAGGACGGTCAATGTGCTTTTCGTCCTTGAAAAGTGCAAACGCTGTCTTGAGGTCGATTTTCTCTTCTTCCATTGTTCTATATTTTTTTATTTCTATTTATTCCACTGTGATATGAGGGGTGACGGAGTTCACGTCACCGTACGCGAACCTGTCCTCGTGTCTGACAAGTTCCTTTTTCTTCTTTCCCGGAACGGCTTCCCTGGCCTCGTAGGCCAAAGTGAATGCCTCCTCTTCGGCAGAAGTCAATGTGCCGATGAGCTTCCGTCCGTCCCTGGTCTTTACTTCGACCAGGCTGCCGACAGCCTTCCTGTACTGCTTCAGTATCTTGAACGGCTGGTCAAGGCCGGCTGAAGTGACGGTGAGGGCGTAGTCCTCCTCATCCCTGTTGAAGATTTCCTGGAACCTTTCGCTCACGGCGACACAGTCATCCATTTCCACTATGCCTTCCTCAGACTCCATGGCTATGGTAACATCGTTGTCCGCAGATACGGAAACGTCGGTGATGAAGCAGCCCCTTTTGGCTACTTCAGGCTCCATTTCTTTGATAATCAATGCGATATTCATCCGATTCCAAAATAAATCATAAAAAAATAGGAGACTCCCCGTCCCCTATCTCAACTCACGGGTGCAAATATACATAAAAAATCCATAATTATGAAAAATTGGTTGGTTTTTCCTTTGATAAGGTTGAATTCTAGCAAAAGATTTTCAGATTCACCATAAAAATGTTTACTTTGCAAAAATAAAAATAGTTAATTATGGAATTTACCGCCAAACAGCTGGCCGGGGTCCTGAAAGGGACTGTGGACGGGAATCAGGAGGCTAAGGCCACATCATTCGCCAAGATAGAGCACGGCAAACCGGGTCAGCTCTGTTTTTTTGCAAATCCCAAATACGAGGAATACGTATATACATGCAAAGCGTCCATTTTGCTGGTAAACAAGGATTTCGTTCCTAAACAGGAAGTGACGCCCACGATGGTGAGGGTAGAGAATGCATATACTGCGATTGCGGAACTTCTCAAATACGTTGCCACCCAGAAACGTACTGACAGAAGGCACAGGGGATTCAGGTCATCCTGGTTCCTTACCTCCAAATTCGGAAAGAAAGTATATCTCGGAAGCCATTCATACGTCGGACATCACGCTGTAATCGGGGATTATACAAAGATTTTCGAGAATGTCTATATCGGGGACAATACTGTAATCGGAAAGCATTGCATCATTTATCCGGGTGTGAGCATTTATCCAGGAATGGTCATAGGTGACAATGTCATCATTCATTCCAATGCAGTCATAGGTTCGGACGGTTTCGGCAATGCGCCGCAACCGGACGGCACCTGGGAAAAGATTGAACATCTGGGCAATGTCATTATCGGCAACAATGTGGAAATCGGCGCATGTACCACAATTGACAGGGCAGAGATGGAATCCACCATCATCGGCAACGGAGTGAAGATTGACAACCTCTGCCAGATCGCCCACAATGTCCAGATCGGCGACAATACTGTAATGGCTGCGCAATGCGGCATCGCCGGCTCCACCAAGATCGGCAAGAACTGCATACTGGCAGGCCAGGTCGGCATTGCCGGACATCTTACAATCGCTGACAATACCACAATAGGCGCACAGGCCGGAATCATCGGCAACATCCGCAAGTCGGGCCAGGTTCTCCTGGGCTCGCCGGCTCTTCCGGTGAAGAGTTTCATGCGCAGTTACGCCATCTTCAAGCAGCAGGGAGAGTCCAAGTAATTGTCCATTACGGATGTTACTTTGTCCGGCAGTTGTATAGCACGTAAAAATTCCCTATCTTTGCCGCCCACTATTATTGAAATTTATATGAAGCAACGCACATTGGCTGAGTCCTGTTCTTTCAGCGGGAAGGGACTTCATACGGGAAGGGTGGCCCAGATGACGGTCCGCCCCGCTCCGGAGAATACAGGGGTAAGGTTCCTCAGGACCGATCTTGGACCGGAGGCATATATTGATGCCGTAGCGGAGAACGTTACAAATACGGCGAGATGCACCCTGCTTTCAAGCGGCGAGGCGTCCGTATCCACGGTTGAGCATCTTCTTTCCGCTCTTACCGGAATGGGAATTGACAATGCAATCGTGGAGATTGACAATGTCGAGGTTCCGATTCTCGACGGCAGCGCATCCTATTATGTCAAGGCCTTCGCAAAGGCTGGAACCGTTGAGCAGAATGCTGAACGTCAGTATATTACAATCAATGAAGAAATAGAAATCAAGGATGAGAAGACCGGCTCATGGGTCAAGGTGACACCTGCCGATGACCTGTCTTATGGTCTTACCGTGGATTTCAACTCCAGAGTCCTCGGGGTACAGACAGCGGAATGGGACCCTTCCAGGGACTATGCGGCTGAGATTGGAACCTGCAGGACATTCGTCTTCTTCCACGAAATCGAGTATCTCTTCGCGAACAACCTCATCAAGGGAGGCGACGTGGACAATGCCATTGTCATTGTGGAACATCCTGTCAGCGACGAGCAGCTGGAAAGGATGGCGGCTCTCTTCAACATGCCGAAGCTGAAGGTCAACGAGAGCGGCTACCTCAATAATCTCGAGCTCCGTTTCCCTAACGAGTGCGGAAGGCACAAGCTCCTCGACATGATAGGCGACTTCAGGCTCGCCGGGGGATATCTCAAGGCTCATATCACCGGCTACAAGCCAGGACACGGAATCAATACCAATGTCGCCAAGGCCATCAGGAAGGCCATCGGCGCTATAAAATAAAACTATATCAACATGAACAAGATCCATCCACTTGCAACCGTCAGCCCGAAGGCTGTCCTCGGGGACAATATCGAGGTCGGACCGTATGCATTCATTGACGAAAATGTAGAAATCGGTGACGGATGCAAGATACATCCACACGCTGTCATTTACCCTTATGTCAAGATGGGAAAGAACTGCGAAGTCTTCCCTGGGGCTGTCCTCGGAGCCGTTCCGCAGGATCTCAAGTTTGACGGGGAGGTAACCTACGTCGAAATCGGCGACAATGTCACCATCCGCGAATGCGTTACCATCAACAGGGGTACCAAGGCCAGCGGAAAGGGTATTACCAAGGTCGGGAGCAACACATTGATAATGTCTTACGTGCACATTGCACACGACTGTACAGTGGGAAGTCACTGTATCCTCGTCAGCTATGTCGGCATTGCCGGCGAGACTGAGGTGGCTGACTGGGCAATTATCGGCGGAGGCGCCAAGGCTCACCAGTTCACCAAGATAGGCTGCCACGCAATGGTCGGCGGAATGTCCAAGATCAACAAGGACATCCCACCTTATGCTCTCTGCGGAAGGGACCCGATCTGCTATGCGGGTGTAAATATCGTAGGCCTCCGCAGAAGGGGATTCTCAGCTGATGTTGTCAGGAATATCAAGGATATCTATGACACCATCTATTTCCAGGGCTACAACATCACAGATGGCTGCGCCAAGGTTGAGGCTGGTTTCCCTGACAGCGAGGAGAAGGCCACCATTCTCAATTTCATCCGCTCTTCCAAGAGGGGCATCATCAAGGCCAACAATCCAGGAGAGAAAGGAGATATCGATTAATGCTGCTGCTTGAAACGGCATTCATGCCGCCGGTATCATATTTTGCGGCAATCGCTGAAGAATTTACCCTGTCATACGGCAGGGTAGTTTCTTTGGTGCCTGCCCGTTTGCGCCTGGAGGCATGCGAAAACTATCAGAAGCAGTCATACCGCAACAGGTGCCGCATCTATGCCGCCGGGGGAGTGGAGAGCCTGACCTTGCCGGTTGTCCATGAGGGAGGTACCAGCTCACTTCCAATAAGGGAAATCAGGGTGGACTGGTCCAGGGACTGGCTTCCAAGGATGGAGAGGGCAATTGTATCCGCATACGAGTCTTCGCCTTATTTCGAATATTACAGGGACAGCCTTTTCGATATCCTTGAATCTCGACCGGAAAAGCTTTTTGACCTGAATATCAGACTGATACATTATTTTCTCGGAAAGATTGGCATTTCAGCCGACATCGATTTCTCCACGGAATATGAGCGCCCCGGGGAAACGGCTCCCGGCATCAGGGACCTCCGTGGCATCATCCATCCGAAGCGACCTTCAATCCTGAAGACAGAAAAGCCATACTGGCAGGTATTCGCTGCGAAGTATGGCTTCAAGTCCGATCTCTCGGTGATGGACCTTCTTTTCAATGAAGGTCCGGATTCCATTTCCTATCTAAAAAAAATTAAAATCTGAATCCTACTGTCAATACTACATCCCACATGCTCCTCTTGTTGAGGATTTCCGGGGTCAGACTGGTAGGATTTCCAGCTCCGTCGAAAATGTAGTTAGCATAAGGGTAGATGTATTCCCTGTTCAGGAAATCCCTTACTGCGAGATCTGCGAAGAATGAGCCCTTGGAACTGAATCCCAGACCGGCTGAGACTGCATGTCTGTTGGCATTCTTCGGTATCTGCTTTTTCCCGAATTCGTCAAGCTGCCTCTCTCCGGTGGTGGTAAGGTTGTATCCCGCCCTGACAGCGAGGCAGGCCACCGGTCTGATCTCGGCTCCGATTCTCAGCATGTGGGAAGCCCCGGCACAGTCTGCGATATCCAGGTTAGTGCCCTCGAATGCGCTGTTGTCATTGGTCTCCACCTCACAGTAGCGCATCGAACTGTAGTTGCACATCTCGTAGTCGGCGCTGATGAGTCCGATATTGCCGAAGGTATAGGCTGCTCCGACATTGAACCTGAAAGGGGAGACGAGCTTGTAGGTGTATTCTCCCTGAGGGGACTGTGCACTGGCATTGTATTGGGAGTCAGTGAAATAAGTGTCTCCTGCATACTGCCAATGCTCCTTGATCCTGGTCGATGTCGGGGTCTGAATGGCGGCTCCTATGCGGAGTCCCGGGATAGGGACCACGATAACTCCGAACTTGCCATATACTCCAGCTCCTATGGCATCGTATTCGTTTCTGTAGCGGAGCCCCTCGAAGTATGTTGATCCACCATTGCTGAATGCAATGCCGAAATTGGCAGGGTCCACTGCGTTTTCCTTGAAATACTCGTTCATCGCATAGTCGAAGGATACGATTCCGAGATTGGCCCCGAGGAACACCTTGTCGGAAATGTTGAAGCCGACGTTGAACACCATGTCGTACTTGCTTCCGCTCGACAGGCGGCCGTACTGCTGGTCGATGACATCGCTGAGCATGATGTCGTAGTATTTGTTGCCTTGTCCGTCGGTCGTTTCATAGATAGACTCGGTGATGCCGACATATTCATCCGTCTTGTCCCCGTATGCGGAAATCATTCCGGACTGGAGGCCGACGACAGAAAGCCAGTCGTAGTAGTCGTATGCTGACGAGCCGGAATCAAGCCCGTTGAGTGGGAGACCGGTCGCACCGGCTGCAATGGAGCCGGCAAAAGTTGTCTCACCGTTTCTTCCTGCAGCAGAAGTGTTGTCCACATAATTGGAAGAGCCGTTTGCCACGAAACCGAAGGTCACATTCTTCAGTCCGCTCCGCCTTCTTGTGTCGTAATTTATCATCACGCCGACATTCGGCATGGTGAATTTCGTGCTTCTGTTCCTGTAGGCAGAGCCATACCTGTCATTGACGGAGGGCTCCGCAAGATATTGGGCCCTGCTGCCGGAAATGGTTACTCCAGGGGTGATGGTGACCTGGGAGAAGCTGTTCACGGCAGAGCCGGCAGGATTGATGCCGACCGAGCCGAGATCCCCTCCGAGGGCGGTGAAAGCATTGCCCATTGCAATGGTCCTGGCAGTGCCGTAATAATTGTTGTCGCTGAAACGCAAAGCGTCCCAGACAGTCTGGGCGCTGGCAGTCCACATTGAGGACAATGCAGCCGCAGACAATATTGTAGCGGTAATCTTTTTCATTTCTCTGATGTGTTTATATGCGTTCTGCAGGCATAGGCTGTTTCAGGATAGCTCAGCGCCTGCCTGAGGAGCTGCTGCTCCTGCTTGCGCCGCCGCTGTACGAGCCGCCGCTGCTCCTGCTTCCGCTGTATGATGAACCGGATGAGCTTCTGCTGTATGAAGAACTGCTGGAGCTGCGGTAGCTTGACGAGCTGCTGCTAGATGAGCTCCTGTATGAGGATGAACTTCCTGAAGAGCGGAAGGACGAACCTGAGCTGTACGAAGAGGAGCCTGAACCGTAGCCTGAAGCTGAACTTCTGTATGTCTGGCCTGTCTGGCCGGAGTATGAACTGCCGCTTCTGCTGCCTGTGGATGAAGAGACAGGTCTGCGGGATGTCGGCAATGAACTTGTGGCAGGGCGGGTGTATGAACCTGTCGAGCCGGACCTTGACACTGTGCTGCTGCCTGTGCCTGCCTGGCGGGAGGCTGCAGTGCCGGCCGGACGTGCAGCTGCGGTTCCCGAAGCGCGGCTTGCCGCTGTCCTGTCTCCGGCAACCGTACCCCTGGAAGCCGCCGTGCCTGAGGCGTAGCTCCTTGAAGCTGCCGTCCTGTCAGATGGCAATGTGCCCCTTGTGGCGGCAGTGGAACGGCTTACCCTTATCGCGGATGAGTATGAGGTGCCGGAACTTCTGGACACAGCGCTTGCTGCCGTATTCGACCTGGAGGCTGTCCCTGCCGTGATCCTTCTTGCGGAAGTGGATGCGACTCCCATTCCGTCCCTTATGGCGTCGCGGGATGTCAGAGTCCTGTTGATGTATTTACCGTTTCCGCCACCGTACCAGCCGTGTGTGTTCCAGCAAGGGTCGTAGCAGGAATGATAATGGTGGTAATACCACGGGTCATGATACCAGTACCCGTAATACCACGGATCGTGGTACCAGCTCCAGTAATAACCCGGACGCCCCCAATACCAAGGGTCATAGTACCAGGAATCCCAATACCATGGGTCCCAGTAGATGCTTGAGTAGTACCATGGGTTCGCACCCCAGTACCACGAACTGTAATAAGGTCTGGTCCAGGTGTTCCAGTAGAGATTGGACCAGTACCAGCTGTCAGGATAGAGTGAATATGCCGGAGTGTTGGTGACGGTCACGGATGTAAGTCCCTCGTCCTTGTTGAATTTCAATGTAGTGGACATATTCTCCGGGACATAGAGTGTGTCAGTTTCCCCAGCCTTGAGGAAAATCTGAGAGTTTTTCGTCTCCTCGACCAGTTCATCAACTCTCGAACGGGTCGCAATTTTTGCGGTTTTGGTCTCAGCCACGGACGGTCTGCTGTAGAATCCGTCCTGGTACTGCTGGTTGGAAGCATACTGGGATGCTGAACCACAAGATGTTATGGCCAGCAGGAGTCCCAAAGCATTCAGGATGTCAGTTTTCTTCATAATAGGCCCTCCTTATAACAATAAATTTGTATCTTTGCACGCTGATTGTGCATTTGTGCGATTATTGCAAGTATCGTACCTGCGTAATCAGTGCAATATTAAGAATTAATCGTTAATAAACAAAATCACTTTGTTGTAAAATGGCTGATCAGATAACCAAACGCTCTGAGAATTACTCTCAATGGTACAGTGACCTTGTGGTCAAGGCGGAACTTGCGGAGCAGTCCCCTGTGAGGGGATGTATGGTAATCAAACCGTACGGATATGCTATTTGGGAGAAGATGCAGAGAATACTCGATACCAAGTTCAAGGAGACGGGTGCACAGAATGCATATTTCCCGCTTTTCATACCTAAGTCCTTCTTCAGCCGTGAGGCAGAGCACGTGGCCGGTTTCGCCAAGGAGTGCGCGGTAGTGACCCATCACAGGCTTATGAATGACCCTGAAGGCAATGGAGTAGTGGTTGATCCTGCATCCAAACTCGAGGAGGAACTCATTGTCAGGCCTACTTCCGAGACAATTATATGGAGCACATACAAGAATTGGATCAAGTCCTGGAGAGACCTTCCTATCATGTGCAACCAATGGGCCAATGTAGTCCGCTGGGAGATGCGTACGAGGCTCTTCCTCCGTACCGCCGAGTTCCTCTGGCAGGAGGGCCACACGGCCCATGCCACTTCGCAGGAGGCTCAGGACGAGGCCAAGAGGATGGTGGATGTATATGCGGACTTTGCCAGGAACTATATGGCAATGCCGGTCATCGTGGGACACAAGAGCCCGAACGAGAGGTTCGCAGGTGCGCTTGACACCCTCACCATCGAGGCAATGATGCAGGACGGAAAGGCTCTCCAGGCCGGTACTTCCCATTTCCTCGGACAGAACTTCGCAAAGTCATTCGATGTGCAGTATGCTGACAAGGAAGGCAAGCTTCAATATGTATGGGCCACTTCCTGGGGAGTTTCCACCAGGCTTATGGGCGCTCTCGTGATGGCTCACGGAGATGACAACGGACTCGTTCTGCCTCCTGCCCTCGCGCCGATCGAGGTGGTTATGGTTCCTATTTACAGGACTGACGAGGAGCATTCGGCCGTGCTCGCCAAGATGAATGAGGTAAAGTCTGCCCTTGAGGCGGCTGGACATAGCGTCAAGATTGACGACAGGGATACCCTCCGTCCTGGCTTCAAGTTCGCTGAGTGGGAGCTCAAGGGCGTGCCTGTAAGGCTTGCAATGGGTGCCCGCGACCTCCAGAACGGTACTGTTGAGATACACAGACGTGACACTCTCGAGAAGAAGACTATCTCTCTCGAGGGAGTGGACAAGTATATTGAGGACCTCCTCGTGGACATCCAGAAGACTATCTACAGTAAGGCATTGACATACAGGGATACACATATCCAGAAATGTGACAGCTGGGAGGAGTTCAAGGAGAAGATACAGCAGGGCGGCTTCCTTCTCTGCCATTGGGACGGCACGGCCGAGACCGAGCAGAAGATCAAGGAGGAGACCAAGGCCACTATCCGGTGCATCCCTGTGGACAGCGTTGTCTGCAAGGAGGAGGGAGTGGACATCTACTCCGGAAAGCC
>JALFFZ010000047.1 GCA_022777585.1 Bacteroidales bacterium
GCGTTCAACGATCAGATTACCGCTGAACTTTGGTCTTCAAACCTTTACCTCCAGATGGCTTTCGCACTTAGAAAAGAAGGTTGGGACGGATTTGCACACTGGATGGAAAAACAGTCCGACGAGGAGAAGGAGCACGCCATTGCAATGGCACACTATCTCATCAAACGCGGCGGCACTGCAAAAGTGAGCATGATTGACGTAGTCCCGGATGCCTGGGGTACTGTACTCGAGGTGTTCGAGCATGTGTACAGGCACGAATGCCATGTATCGGAACTCATTGACAAGCTTGTTGACGTTGCATCCGCTGAAAAGGATAAGGCAACACAGGATTTCCTCTGGGGATTCGTCAGGGAGCAGGTCGAGGAAGAGGCCACTGCTGAAAGCATAATGGAAAAAATCAAGAAGGCAGGGGATCAGGGACTCTTCTATCTGGACGGACAGCTTGGTCAGAGGTAATCAGTTGAATTCCAATACGCTGTGCCTGGAGATATCTTCAAGATATCTCCAGGTTTATTTTTGTGATGGTGATAACCGTAGGCGTTGCTGCGCATCCTGTCAAAAGACCCCATTTGCATCCGGCCGGCGGAAAACGGCACGGACCTGTTCTACTCTTACGTGGGCAAAGAAAAACAAGTAAATTCTCATCTATGGAAGAGGTCATTTACATAGAGGGCATTAAAGAAGCCACTCCAGTGGGGTGGAACGGCTCCTATGCGGATGAGGGGAAAAGTCAGAGCTGGTGGCTACCTATTACGGTAGTGCGCTCTCACATAAATCTTTCTGCCTTTGACCACTCTGAAATGGCCTCTGACATAAATAGGCTTGCGAGCTGCTTCCTTGCACTCTGTGCTAAGGCGCTCATCAAAGCTTATCGAAGAGTACTTCATCCGCATTTTTCCAAACAAAAGGAGCATCTACTAATATCGCAGACGCCCCTTGTCGATTAGCTTTGGAGAGCACCTCCAATCACATCTCTTAAAAATCCAACGCAAATATAGTTATTATTTTGATAAAACGACGCATAGAATCAATGGAACTGTTAGGAATGGAGGATGTGGACTCGTATATTGAGGCGAGGCTGGACAGTGCTTTGGCGGTGCTGGGGGTTAAGGAATAGTATTAAAACGATAATTTATATGTCACAATAAATATATTATCTGCATCTTTACGGAAGTATAAATATCGGCTTTGCGTTATTAACAAAAAATTCCAATCTGATATGAAAGATCTTATCCTCAAACTCTTCAAAATTACTCTTGGACTATTGGGAATTGCAATGATTAACTCCTGTGTTGAATATGGTTGTCCTCATGCTGACTTTGAAGCTAAAGGCGTCGTTACTGATGAAGAAGGTAAAGGAATTCAAGGCATTCGGGTAGTCATCAGTGCAGAATATCCCAATCCAGTATTTGAGCCTATCACAGATACATTATGGACAAATCACAATGGTGAATATGTTACTGGAAAGTCATACATAGATGATGACTTCGCCTACAATGATAGCGTTAAACTCGAATTCGAGGACGTTGATGGCCAAGAAAATGGTGGCGAATTCCAGAAGGTTTCCATTGAAGTACCTGTTTTCCAAGTTAAGGATGGCGATGGTAAATGGTATGGTGGAGCTTATGAAGCAGGAGCCAATGTGACAATGATAAAGAAATAAATTAATGTCCGGATTATCCATCAAGCAGAAGATCGCACTTGAGCTGCAGCGTCAACTCGTGCGTGATAATATCGAAAAGCACCCTCTGAGGCAGCTTTTCTGGGAGAGCACGCTCCGTTGCAATATGAAATGTCGTCATTGCGGCAGCGACTGCAAGGTGTCATCTCTTCACCCGGATATGCCGTTCGAAGACTTCGCAAAGGTACTGCGCCGCATCAAGGAGAAATATGACTCTCATAAGATCATGATTATCATAACCGGTGGCGAACCATTGATGCGTAAGGATATCGAACAGTGTGGACGAGCGATCTATGACATGGAGTTTCCATGGGGCATCGTTTCCAACGGACTCCTGATGACCCCAAAGAAGATTGAAGGACTTCTGCGAGCAGGTATGCATTCAGCAACCATCAGTCTAGATGGATTCCAGGAAGAACACGAGTGGATGCGCGGGGTTCAGGGCAGCTTCAAGAATGCATCGGAAGCGATAAGGATACTGGCGAACGAGCCTACCATCAAGTTTGACGTGGTCACATGCGTGAATAACAAGAACTACGAATCACTTCCACAGTTCAAGGAGTATCTTATTTCTCTTGGCCTAAAGAGCTGGCGTCTGTTCACCGTATTCCCTGTGGGACGCGCGGCTCATGATCCGGAGTTACAACTAAGCAATGAAAGATTCCGCGGACTTATGGAGTTCATCAAGCAGACTAGAAAAGAGGGCAAGATTGCAGCAAGCTATGGATGCGAAGGCTTCCTTGGCGAATATGAAGGACAGGTACGCGACCACCTTTTCACTTGTCAGGCAGGCCTATCCATTAGTTCAGTGATGATTGACGGATCCATCTCCGCCTGCGCAAGCATCCGCAGCGATCTGGCTCAGGGCAACATTTACAAGGATGACTTCATTGATGTATGGGAGAACCGTTACCAGCCATATCGTGACCGTTCCTGGATGAAGGCAGGTGAATGTGCAGACTGCAAGTATTTCCGCTATTGCCAGGGAAACGGCATGCACTTGCGTGATGAGAATGGAAAATTGATTTTGTGTCACTTGAAAAGATTGGAATAATACGAAAGGATTGTTTTTGCGGTTTTGCAGAATGGAAGTGAACACGGAGAGTATTCAGTTGAACAGGTCGAAGTGTCAACTATAGAATTTTGTCTTCACGAATATAGAACAAATTAATCACATAATCAGCCAAATCTCCAGAATTATATGAGATTTGGCTGATTATAGCCGTTTTTTTTGAATCAAAAAACAAGGCTTTCTTTCAATAGCGAAACTATATGCTGGACCACCCCGAGGAATATGCTGCTCTGAAGGACAAGGAGAAAGACCGATCCACAATCCATCGGAGAGGAAGGACGTTGAACTTCTTTGAAGACTCGTCTGGTCGGAGGACTACCGTGAACTCTGCGCCCAGTTTCCATTTGTTGAAGTAGTAGAAGACGGTGTTAAAGGGCGGGAAGTCCCGAGGGAGCATACGCCATTGGCACCCCGTTTTGAGTATGTACATGATAGCATCCATAATGTCCCTAAGAGAGTATTTTCTTTTGCGATGTTGCGAATCCAGGATTATTTCAGTAACTTGCCTCTGTTTATCTTGGATATTGACTCATAACTTTAATTGATTGGTGCTCATAAAGTTGCGAAAACATTTCAATCATCCTGCTGATTTTCAATTATTTGCACACTCTATTAGCGAAATTTTTCACTCAAATTCAAACAGTTTCTAAAGCAATAACGCATGAGGAAGATTG
>JALFFZ010000057.1 GCA_022777585.1 Bacteroidales bacterium
GCCCATATAGTTGGCGAAGGTTCTTTCCGCATTGGCTCCGGAAACGAGGACCATCGAGCGGCCGGAAGGATTCTTGCCCTTGAGCAGCAGGGTCTTTACTCCGTACTGCTCCTCATCGCTCTTGAAAAGATGTCCGAGCTCATCCTCTCCTACTTTTCCGATGAATGCGGACGGCATTCCGAGTATCGCTGTGCAGGTGATGGTGTTCGCAGCCGAGCCGCCGGCCACGTAATGGAGTCCGTATGGCTTGAGGCTTTCGAAAATCTTGTTGCCGGTTTCCATATCCACGAACTGCATGCTGCCTTTAGGCAGATGGTAGAGCTTGAGGAATGAGTCGTCCGGAAGGACTGCGAGAATGTCGGTCAAAGCGTTGCCGATGCCAAGGATAGTATGCATATCAATTTTTCTTTTCAGCGTAGTTTACAAATATAGTAATTTTTTGAGTAAATTCGCAGGGTGTCGGGCATTTCCCGGCAGTGGCGTTTTATGGCAATAGACAAGAAGGCATTGATGAAATACATTCTGTCAGCCCTGGTGGCCGGCATTCTGCTTTACTTCTCGTTCAGAGGGGTGAAGTGGGCGGATTTTCTCGAGGCTGTGCGGGGCTGCAGGCCCGGATGGCTGCTTGCGGCAATGTCTGCCGGTGTGCTTGCCTTCCTTGTCAGGGCATTGCGATGGGGTCAGATTGTGCATCCGACAGATGATTCCGTGAAGTTGCGTGATACGTTCAATGCGGTGAATATCAGCTATTTGGTCAATCTTGCCCTGCCTCGTGCAGGGGAGTTGGCAAGATGCGGGTTCCTGGCTCGGCATTGCCGCAGGGCCGGCTATGACAAGTTGCTTGGGACTGTGGTTCTGGAACGTCTCTGGGATGTGCTGATGATGTTTATTCTCGTGCTTGTTCTTGCCTGGGCTATGTGGGACCGCTTCGGCAGTTTCTTCGTGGAGAAGATGCTCAATCCATTCTCCGCAAGGCTCAATCTCGGACTTGGAGGAATCGTGCTGATTCTGGCCATTCTCTGCGGACTCATGCTCTGGGGGCTTTTCGTGTTGCGGAACAGATGGAAGCCGGCTGGTCTGGTCTGGGGCTTTGTCAAGGGTCTCGGGCAGGGGATTGTGAGCTGCTTCCGGATGGAGCGCTGGTGGCTTTTCCTGCTTTATTCATTTGCAATCTGGGCATTGTACTGGATGATGGCCGTTTCTGTGCTGTATTCCCTCCAGGGTGCTGCGGCTTCCTCGCCGGGTGGCGTGATGGCCGGTGCCATAGCAGGATTGTCCTCGCTGGGGCCGATTGATGCCCTCTTCCTGATGCTGGTAGGCAGTTTGAGCTCGCTGGTTCCCGTTCCGGGCGGCTTCGGGGCATTCCATTATCTTGTGGCCCTTGCCCTCTCCACCGTTTACGGCATCCCTTTCGGAGTCGGGATCATTTTCGCGACTCTTTCGCACGAGTCACAGACATTGATAATGATTGTCTGCGGCACCGCTTCCTGCATTGACGAGACGCTCCAGGGGAGGAAAGCCTGTTGACGGTTTTCATTGTTTCCCTGAAATTCCGTATATTTGTGGACTTGCGCGTAGCGTGCAACATTGATTTAGATAATTATTCCTTTTGCCCATTATGAGAGATTTATATTTGACAAATACTCTTTCACGCAAGAAAGAACTTTTCGTTCCGGTGCATCCGGGACACGTCGGTATGTATGTCTGCGGCCCGACCGTTTACGGCGACGCCCATCTCGGCCACGCCAGGCCGGGAGTGACTTATGATGTGCTTTTCAAGTTCCTCAGGCATCTGGGTTACAAGGTCCGTTTCGTGAGGAATATCACTGATGTGGGCCATCTGGAGCACGATGCCGACGAGGGTGAGGACAAGATTGCAAAGAAGGCCAGGCTTGAGCAGGTCGAACCGATGGAGGTGGTGCAGACCTATACTTTCAGGTACAATGAGGCAATGCGTATGCTGAATGTGGCTCCGCCTTCCATTGAGCCGAGGGCTTCGGGTCATATCATCGAGCAGATCGAGACTGTGAAGAAGATTCTTGAGGCCGGATATGCGTACGAGAGCAACGGCTCAATTTATTTCGATGTCGCCAAGTACAATGCCGACCATCGTTACGGTGTGCTTTCAGGAAGGACTCTGGATGACACGAAGGAGGGTACCAGGGCTCTGGACGGTCAGGCCGACAAGCGTGCCCCGTACGACTTTGCGCTTTGGAAAAAGGCTGAGCCTGAGCATATCATGAGATGGCCTTCACCTTGGGGAGAAGGTTTCCCGGGCTGGCATCTCGAGTGCTCGGTGATGGGTGAGAAGTATCTCGGCAAGGAGTTCGACATTCACGGTGGCGGAATGGATCTGATGTTCCCTCACCACGAATGTGAGATTGCCCAGAATCAGGCTTCACGCGGCACTCAGGGCGTGCATTACTGGGTGCACAACAATATGATTACCATCAATGGGCAGAAGATGGGCAAGTCGCTCGGCAATTTCATCACTCTCCCTCAGCTTTTCAAGGGTGAGCATCCGAAGCTTGAGCAGGCCTATGCCCCGATGACAATCCGTTTCTTCATTCTCCAGTCGCATTACAGGAGTACTCTGGATTTTTCCAATGAGGCTCTGCAGGCTGCCGAGAAGGCGTTCAGGAAGGTTATGCAGGCGGCGCAGGATCTGAGGTCTCTGGCTGCCGAGGCGGGGCTGGAGCTTGCTGCAGCCGGTGCTGCCGTGAGTGCTGATTTTCATAGGGTTTACGGCACAGAGGGAAGTCTCCCTTGGGAATTGAAATACGGCGAATTCCTTGCGGATTCCGCTCCGGATACCTGCCCTGCTGACAGCGATGCGGTCAAGGCCATTTTCGACGGGGTGTATGCGGCCCTCTGCGATGACCTGAATACCTCGGTAGCATTGTCGTATATCTTTGATTCTGTGCGACTTATCAATACTGCAAAGGAGAAGAAGGGGACATTGACCAAGGGTGATCTCCAGACTTTGGTGCGCCTTTTCGACGACATTGTTTATGGCGTTTTCGGCCTTGTCGAGGACTCCGCTGATTCCGGGAAGGCGGGCAGGACGATTGCCGGCCTGATGGATATGGTGATTGAGGAAAGGGCAAAGGCCAAGGCTGCAAAGGACTGGGCGGTGAGCGACAGCATCCGCGACCATCTGAAAGCTCTCGGCATTGTCGTAAAAGATACGAAGGACGGGGCTGAATGGACGATTGAATAGGTGTGCAATGAAGTTTATTTCGTGGAATGTCAATGGGCTGCGGGCCTGTGTAGGAAAGGGTTTCGGAGATGTGTTCCGCTCTCTGGACGCTGATTTCTTCTGTCTTCAGGAGACCAAGATGCAGGAGGGCCAGCTGGACCTTCAGTTCGAGGGATACAAGTCTTACTGGAATTATGCGGACAAGAAGGGCTATTCCGGGACGGCGGTTTTCACCCGCCTGGAGCCTCTTTCAGTGCGATACGGTATCGGGATAGATGAACATGACCATGAAGGGAGAGTTATTACGCTGGAAATGAATGACTTCTACCTTGTATGCGTATATGTTCCGAATTCCCAGGAGGAGCTTCGCCGTCTGGATTACAGAATGCGTTGGGATGATGATTTCCGCGCTTATGTGTGCGGTCTTGCTGAAAAGAAGGGCGTCATTATCTGCGGTGACCTGAATGTGGCTCACCAGGAGATTGACCTGAAGAACCCTGCGTCCAACCGTCGCAATTCAGGCTTCACGGATGAGGAACGCGGAAAGTTTTCCGATTGGCTGGGTGCCGGGTTCGTGGACACGTGGCGTGCGCTCAATCCCGACAAGGTCCAGTATTCCTGGTGGTCCTACCGCTTCAAGGCCCGCGAGAAGAACATAGGCTGGCGTATCGACTACTTCGTGGTTTCCGAGAGCCTGCGTTCCAGGATTTCCTCCGCCGGTATTCACGACGAAATTTTCGGTTCTGACCACTGCCCTGTTGAACTGGTCATGGATTTGTAGTTCCGGGTCAGGCCGGGAATGTTTTGTGCTAATTGCGGTTTATCAGTCAGAAAAACGAAAATAATTCCCAAAAATTTTGCAAATACGGAAAAGAGTTGTAAATTTGCAATCCCATTCGGAAACGTTCGGGAAAATTGAGATATGGTGTAATGGTAGCACTACAGATTCTGGCTCTGTCAGTGAGGGTTCGAGTCCTTCTATCTCAACTTCAAAATCTGGTCTCTGACCAGTCATGGCGGGATAGCTCAGCTGGTTAGAGCGCATGATTCATAATCATGAGGTCCGCAGTTCAATCCTGCGTCCCGCTACTTGGAAATCAAGCACTTACGGAAATTTCGTGAGTGCTTTTTTCTTTGCAGGGAACTTTAGGGGAACTTGAAAATCCTGATTTTTGTTTAGTTTTCAGGAATTTTCAGAGGTTTTCAGGGATTCATCCATCGCCTTAAACTTCTCAAAGTCCAGATATTTGGGCTCGTTATCCTTGATGTATGATAAATCCCCCTGATAATTTGCGCTACCAATAGCTGCCCTTGCTGTAATTTTCATTTATTCAATTCTAAAGTCCTGAGAAGATACTGCCTCACACTTTTCATAGTTGAATATTGTCAGATTCACTCCACCATAATGCAATTAGCTATTGAAGCGTATGCCATCATAGCCAAGACTTCTGACATATTCCGCTATAACCTGATTAGGCAAATAATCATCAGTAGTATTCGTTGGCTTTGAGAATGCACCTTGTATCATTCCCATTACCCACATTTCCTTGGTCGCGCCTTTATTACTGGACAAGTCCAAATCAACAGCTATATTTACTATCTTAAGAGGCTCATTCACTCGTACCTTTGCGATATTTACTGCCTCACCACAGGCACCGAGTCCAAACTTACTTTTATTGGCGTCTGTTCTTCGTCATGTTTGATAATTTCGCCCATTGGTCAATACTTTATAATATAATCCACTTACCAAATTTACGTCCTCCTTCACGACGAATAATTTCCTTCTCAACAAGATCCTTAATCAAGCGTTGAATATGTCGTGATGTAAGCCCTAGCATAGACGCCAACTCAGCAGCTGTTACAGTTGGATTTTCTGCCATAATAGACAGAATATCAGCCTGTTCTTTTACGACATCTTTTACGACATCTTTTACGACATACTGCAAGTTAGGCAGAGTGATGAAGAATGAGCTGAGTTCAGATTTGAACACAGGCTTGGCTCCATTGCTGACATTAGCATACATCTGATAGTCTTCAACTATCTTCTTGAAACCACTGCCTCGACGGTCCATATAGCGAAGGCGGTTGAATATATCGGCAATAACCGGATTACGACGGCGTGACGGCACATTCAACACATCTAGATTCTGAACCATTGTACCATCCATCATACCTCCCGGAGAATAAATCTCAAGACGGTCATCGAACATATCTATATGGACTTCGCTGCCGTAATCAAGGTAATCCCTATGGATAAGAGCATTCACACAGCTTTCAAGCACAGCTCTTTCTGGATATTCAGGCATTTCCTGCCTGTCATTGGGAAGTTTCTTCCAGGCCTTCTTGGAATTGCGGGCAACAAACGCAGTTGCTTCCTGAAGAAGAGAGATAAGACTACCTGAGAACTCAGCATCATCAATAGCATCCATCAGTCCCGGAGCCTTTGTGAGACCATTCCATCTGGTACAGAAAACACGAGAATGACGAACAGGACTCTCATCTGCAATGAGCGCTCCAGCATTGGTAAGTTCTCCATTTTCATTTATGATACCCCAAGACTCATAATCCGTATCAAGAAACTCATTATGAGTTCGCTGCTTGCAGACAGAGCGGAGTTTGGTAAATGCCATATTCTTATATTCATACGGGGATGTAAGGCTGTCATATGGAGTACCCGCACCTTTGAGTACAAGACGACGGATGGCAGTTCTGTCTGCTATCACACTCTCGTTACCTATACGTACGAATGCCTGACGATTACCGTCTCCAACATAATAGTATGGAGTTTCCTTTCCTGGGAATACAGTAAGGACTATTATCTTCTTTCCATCAACCGTCTCTGGCACGAGATGAATTTCTGGAATAGGATCCATCTTTGTCTTGATTGTCTCACTGATAACCTCACAATCCTTCTCGTAATCAGCAAGTCCGACAACCTCTCCATCATCGTCTATACCAAACAACAACTTACCACCCATGCCATTGGCAAAGGCAGAGACACTCTTAAGCCAACTCTTCGGCTTTTTATATTCGAGCATCTCCTTCTTGTCATATTCCGTCGCCTCTCCTATCAGTTTCTTGATATCCATACTTCCAGTTTTATTTAATTTAACAAATTTAATCTTTTCCTATGATGAACGACACATCCCGTCAAATTTTATCGACTAACAAGTCTATCTCACCCCCAATTGCAAAATTTTGTCGATTAAGACACTTTTCAATCTCGTACTTTTCCACGATTCCCCCGAGATTTTAGGAATTCTTCACCAACGCAATCAACGTTTTCAACTGTTCCGGAGTAAGCCCCTTGAGTTCTTCCATAAGGTCAGCATCATTATTCAACTTAAGGAGTCTCGAGCTGAACTCCATCTGCTGGGCAAGAGGGAAGGCATCGATATAGCGGTTAGTGATATTGCTGTCTACAGAGTGGCCCATACTCTCGGATATGTAGTTATGAGGAACCCCGGCATGGGTAAGGTTCGTGGCAAAGGAGTGTCGGCACCAAGTACAGCTCGGCTGGACCTCCCAGCCCCTACTCTTGACAAGACGTCGGACACGTTTCTTGATGTTCTGGTTTTCCATGGCGACACGTTTCCTCCTGTCAATAGGAGCCTGAGCATCACCATATATGCCTGGGAACACCAGCGAGCCTTTAATCGGCGGCGCTGCAATCTGATCAAGGATAATCTGCAAAGGAGGAATGATTGGAATTACAACCTCCATGTCACTCCTGTCCTCGGTCTTCTGACGAACGAAGTGAAAGGACTTCTTACCGCTCTGAAAAATAATGGCCATTATATGTCAGGTGTGCTGCATCAGCCAGATTGAATCCATTGCCAAGATAGTGAACCAGGAATAGACCCAACGAATAATGAGTATTCTCTCTCCAATCCACATCCCATTCCTCCGGATAACGCTTTTCGAGGAAGCAGTTATACAGCTCTGTCATCTGTTAGACTGTAAGGTAGAACGACTTTCGGGTTGCTCCCCTTGAAATGGTAATCTGTCATCACCCTTACCGAACGGATATGTGGCACGGGTCAATACATTCCGACAGTGGTCTTGGATATACCGTCGTTGAGCATGAGTCTCTCCCATTCTTTTAGGTCCTCAGTAGAGATATTGAATCCAGAGCGATTACCCAGATACTTAAGAAACTATCCGTGCTGCTTTTACCGGTGATCATCATCTTTATCGCAGGGATTGTAAGCTTGGTTGTCTTACGCAGTGTGACAAGCTGTTGCAAATAATCTTCAAAATCTGCAAGAAGCCTCATCTTTATATCATATGGCCGTCAGACCATCCGGGTGCCGGACATTGGCGTTGCCGGATGCGAGAACCTGACTATCTGGCATGTCCGGCGAGATAGTCGAAGACATAGGGCATCACGACATCGTCTTTTTCGCCGCCGACCATCGACGCCATTCCGTTGAGGTTTTCGTTGTTGAAACCGTGGCTGCCGCCATGAATCGGATACAGGACAGCCGACGGATACTTTGCCACAGCCTGCTCGGAATACTTTATGTCCACGAGAAAGTCGTTGGTTCCATGCAGAATGATGATGTCATTCGGATATGTGCCAATATTGGCATAGACGTCGTAATCCTTGATTGATTCGACGAAGGCATCGCTCATTCCCATATTTCCGAATCCGCTTCCTGTGCCGCCCTGCCATCCGGGGAAGCTGCCTGTCCCCGATGATGAGGTGAACTTGGAAATCAGTTCGGGAATATTGAAGGCCGGGTAGAAAAGAATCATTCCCTTGATGTCGGCAGAATGTTTTTCCGCGGTCAATGCCGTCACGAGCCCGCCCTGGCTTGAGCCCAGGACGAAGACATTGTCAGGGTCAACAATGTCGAGCGACCGTATTTGTCCGAGGACAATCTCCAGATCTTCCACCTCGGTGAAAACCGTCATCTCGTCCGTGCTCCTGCCTGTGCTCTTGCTGGCATCGCAGGCTCCGCAGAAATCGAAGCAGTAGGCGGCGTAGCCTTTCCCGGAGAGGTATTTGGCATAAGGTGCCATTGCGGCATGGGTGAGGGAGGAACTGTGGGACAGCACTATGACAGGGAGCCTTCCCTCCTTCCCTTCGGGAGTGTACAGCTGTCCGTATATGTCAATGTCTCCGGATTTGCAATGCAGCTCCGTGACGACGATTCCAAAGGACTCTCCGGTGCCGTCATTCTCTGAATCTGAGGGCTTTCCCTCTTCGTCAATCCCGGCTTCACCTGTGATTTTTTCCGAACAGGAAGTCATTGCGGGGATGAATGCCAGCAATGGCAATGCAGCAGCAATGGCAAAAGCGATTAATCTTTTCATTTGATCTACGCCAGCAGTCTTTTGACGGTGGCAGAGATCGCACGTCCGTCAGCAAGACCAGCCAGGCGTTTGGTAGCCACACCCATCACCTTGCCCATATCCGATGGCTTTGAAGCGCCGACTTCAGCTATTATCTTTGACAACTCTGCTTCCAGCTCAGCCTCTGACAGCTGTTTCGGGAGATACACCTCCATAAATGAAGCTTCCGCCAATTCATTCTCGGCAAGTTCCGGCCTTCCGGCTGCACTGTACTGCTCTGCGCTTTCCTTGCGCTGCTTGACAAGTTTCTGAATAAGTTTCACGATATCCTGATCAGTGATTTCCCCCGAGGCACCCTCCGATGTCTTTGCGAGAAGAATTGCAGCCTTGATGGCTCTCAAAGATGCCAGGCGTACTGCCTCTTTTGCCTTCATGGCACTTGCCATATCGGCCTGAATCTGTTTTTCTAGTTCCATATAAGTTATATTTTTCAGCATGCAAATATAAAACTTTACTCCGAAAATCCGGACACAATATCAACAGCCGTGGTATTTTGTTCCCTCTGCCGAATTTCTCAAAGTATGAGCCTGACCCCGAAGTTCAGGTTCCGCCCCTCGGCCCAGTAGCCTGTGAAGGTGGCGCGGTCGTGCCCGGCTCCGTCCTTGCTGCGCTCAATGTATCTGGCATCCGCAATGTTGTTCGCATTGAGGAAAAGGACGATTCTCATTTTCCGGATGTTGCCGGTCCATTTGACTCCGACATTGAACAGATGGTATGACGGGATGCGGTATGAGTCGGCGCGGTCTTCGGGATCGGTTCGGGAAACAGGGTCGAAATCAGCCCAGTAGCGGTCGTTCCATGACCATTCCACACGGATGTCCAGGCCTGAGGTGAGGCTCAGGCGGACAGATGCTCCGATCTGGGTCTGAGGAGCATCGCCCACGTGGAGACCGTCCGCATACACATTCACATTGCCCATGGGCTGGAGGGTGGTCGGGTCATATATTGTGGCCGTCACGTCGTTCTTCCAGCGCCAGTCCCCGACCGAAGCGAAGGCGTCGAGTCTGAGGAACCTTTCAGGAGACCACCACAGATCTGCCTCCAAGCCGTAATGGAAGGCGTCAAGTCCCTTGACCATGTATTTTACCGGATCCTCCTCGATAGTGCTGTAGGGCGAGGAAAGGAGGGCCTTGTTCTTCCACAGGGCCGCATATCCGGTAATTTCAGCGCCGAATGTATTGCAGGCAAGCCTGTATCCGATTTCTCCGAGGGTGTTGCGCTCGTTGCTGATGTCCCTTGAGATCTCATTGTTTCCGTTGGAGAAGAATACGCTGGCATATGGGACCCTTGAGTAGAATGCGGCATTGGCGTAGAACTTCGAATACCTCCCGAGACGGTAGAGCACGCCACCCTTCACGCTGCCTCCTGCCCGCGAGGCCATGTCGCTCCATTTTTCAGACGCCGTGTAGTTGTACAGGTCCCAGCGGCGCAGGCAGGTTGCGCTGACCGATGCCCCGAGCGTGAATATCAGCTGCTTTTCATTCCCGGCCTTGTAATGTGCAAGGGCATAGGCGGTGAAATAGTTCTGTCTGCGTCCGTTGTGCGTCCTTACATAGTCGCCCACGCCCTTTATGGGATTCCGGCCGTTCAGCCCCGCAAGGGATTTGCTCTCATAATCCTCATACCAGTAATCAGCGCCGAGAAGGTCGGTGATCCTCTCCTTTTCCCAGGTGTCATAGATCTGCCAATGAATGCCGGCATCGAGGTCGGCCCTGTCTCCGAACTCCTTGACAATGTTTGACTTGAGCCCTGCCTGGATATGGCCGGCAAGATAATCGGTCATTACGTTACTGGCCCGTCTTCCGTATTCGTCCGGGGCTGCGGCGGCATTGTCCGCAATGACAGCGTCCCAGTCGATCTGGCCCTCTCCGTCATTGCCTTCGGGAATCACGAATGACGAAATGCGGCGTCCGCTGCTTTCGGAGTAGTATCCTCCGCCGTTTGCAATGACGAGATAGAAGGTGTTGAATGCCTTCCATCCGTTTCCTCCTGCATTGGGACTGCCCCCGTCGTAGCTGTGCGTCAGGGTGAAATATGGCTTGAAATAATTGTTCCTCGCCGTTGTTCTCTGGAATCTGGAATCGTCTTCTGCGGTCTGCCATCCCCAGCTTTTGTTGTAGGAGACTCCGTATTTTTCAACCTCGTCGTACGACAGGCGGACGGAACGCTGCTGGTGGGTTTCAGGCGAGCCCAATGCCGTGAGGTTGAGCCTGTGACCGCCTCTGAAACTTTTGTCCAAGGCAGCCAGGAAGGAGCCGGAACTGATGCGGCTGCAGTCCACGAAGGTGCTGCCCCAGTTGTATGAGCCCATCAGGGTCAGGTTCCAGCCCTTCGGCAGGTTGCCGGTAGAGATGTTTATGAATGCGTTGTTCGCACCGGCTCCGGTATGGTACCAACCGGCTTCCGCACGGGGTTTTTCCGACGGCCGCATTGTCAGGATGTTGATTGTTCCGCCGACGGAGTTGTCCGAGAGCATTGAGTTTCCGACGCCTTTCTGGACCTGGATTGATGCGGTGGCATCTGAAAGGCCCATCCAGTTGTTCCAGTACATGCTGCCGGAGGTCAGTCCGGAAATGGGAATTCCGTTCAGGAGGACGGAGATGTTTTCCTGCTTGAAGCCTCTGATGTTGATCTTGGCATCTCCGAAACTGCCTGTCTCTGAGGTGGAATAGACGCCGGGGATGTTCCTGATCATTTCCGGGAAGGTCCTTCCGGGCGCATTTTCCCTGAGC
>JALFFZ010000087.1 GCA_022777585.1 Bacteroidales bacterium
CCACCCGCAGCGGAATCAAATATACCCCCAGTTAACCAGTGCCAACATGGGTAAGTATCCGATTAAGGACGACTTGTATTTTTGATTCCAAGTTGGAGGCAACTTGTTCAAGTTGCCCAAAGTTGGGTCAAGTTGATCCTAGTTGGTTTGTAAGTTGCCCAGTTGTCTGGCAGGAGTTCCCGGAGAACTTCACGGTTGTTCTCGTTCCCAGGTATACGGAGCTGGACATCCTCCATCCATTCACATGGATTAACGTCCAGGGCCTTGCAACTGTCCACCAGGGAGTAGACGATAGCAGCACGCACCGCAGCATCGTGGTTCCCGCAGAACAGGTAGTTCTTCCCAGGGCCAGAGCCTGATAGCATTCTCCACAAGGTTGTTATCAATGCAGAAGCGCCCGTCATTCACATAGCGGCTCAGGCGTGGCAGAAGAGGGAGCGTATAACTGATGGTTTTCCCGGTGCGACTGTTCCGTGAAGTCTTGGTCACAGTCTCGTACATCCATTTCTCGAACTGGAGGATAACAGGATAGGATTCCTTCTGACGCTTCTCTTTCAATGCATCTCCAGATATACCGGCTTCCTTAGCCTCGTTCTCGACGTGATAGAGTTTGTTGATATATGCCAACGCCTCACTCGCTGTCCGTTTATCCTCGTCCAATGCATCAGACCACTTCCGGCGCGCATGCGCCCAGCAGCCAATCACCTGGATATGGGGATCACTCTCGAACTGGTCATAGGCGCCGTAGCCATCTGTTTGGATTGTACCACGGTAACCACGGAGAAGTTTGCGGGCCGTCTCGTGAGAGCGTGAGCCCATGTCGTAATGGAACACGACCAGGTTGCCTTCAACGGCACGCACACACCACATATAACCCTTCACCGCACAGTGTTTCTCATTGTCTATCACCGGCAATGTACTCTCATCCACTTGTATGTAGTCTCTTGACAACACTTCCCGATCCAAGATGTCGTACAGCAGCTTCAGTTTCTCACACGCCGCAGCGTACCAGTCGTTCATCGTGGAGTCGCTTCTAAAATGACTTGATATACTTGATTCCATTGGACATATCCAACGCTATTCGGAGTATCGCCATCAGCAAGAACATGCATCTACGCTTTTATGCGCTGAGGAGTGTCCATTACAATCTTAAAGATCCATTTGAATCGTTCCACAGCCTCGCGTAACACGTCTTCGTATTCGGCGAAGGGATGATTGGCCCTGCCTTGATGCTCCAAGGTGAAGCGTTCAAACCAATTCTTCAACCATTCTTTCCGGTACGGCGTGAATACCTCGTCAAGTGGCTCAGCATAAAGTGACTGGTTCTTACCGGTAATCCTATCATCCTCGGGACTCATAAGAAGACTCCCGATGGTGTTGACTATTGCTTGTGCGTCCATAATCTATTGTCTGTGTTGTATTAATCTTTTCTTCACTGCAGGTCGAGACATCTTGCGGATAGCCTTCTCCTTGAGCTGGCGCACGCGCTCACGGGTAAGGTGGAATTCGAGGCCGATTTCCTCCAATGTCTTCTCTTGACATCCGATTCCATATGCCAACTTGAGGATCTCCCGCTCGCGTGGCGCAAGAATCTTCATCACATCCTCCAGGTCAATCCTTAGGGATTCCATTGAAAGAGGCGCATCGGTTGCAGGCATTGACTTGTCAGGGAGAACATCCAGAAGAGCTCCGTCCCCATCTTCACCGAACGGCATGTCATAGGAAAGATGTCCGGCTGAACTTCGCAGAGCCTCCCCAATCTTTCCGGTGGTCAAGTCAACCAGCTCGGCGAGTTCTTCATCCGTGGGCTCTCGTTCATTCTCTTGGAGGAATGAATTCTTCGCCTTAGCAATCTTGTTGATATTTCCCACTTGATTCAATGGAAGCCGAACCATGCGGGCTTGATCTGATAAACCTTGCAGGATGCTTTGACGAATCCACCAGACTGCGTAAGAGATGAACTTAAAACCTCTAGTGTGGTCAAACTTCCAGGCAGCTTTCATCAGGCCAAGGTTCCCTTCATTAATCAAGTCGCTTAGATCCAGGCCATGTCCCTGGTACTGCTTGGCTACACTGACGACAAATCGCAGGTTCGCTTCCACAAGGCGCTTAAAAGCTTCGGTATCACCACGTTGTATGCGAACGGAAAGCTCCGTCTCTTCATCCGGGGTGACCATTGGATATTTGCTGATGTCCGCCAGATACTGGTTAACGGTCTGATTACGGACCGTCACGGACTGAGTAATCTTAAGTTGTTGCATATTGATGATTGATTCTACACTTATCTACTTCCATACTCCCCGAATCTTTCATCATACGCCTTTCAAGTTGATCTTTGATTTCAAGCGGTAGAGTATTCTTGATCTGGTCCCTTGCGGCCTGGTCGCATTCGCTGGTAAAGATTTTACAATCTCTGCAGTACTTACCTGTGTGATTAGTCTTTTCCATGGTTCATTGTTCTAACAATAGCAAATACCTTCCTCGCGCGCGATTCTTTCATAAAACATTTGATATTTGCGCGAAAGATTCTGCCTCGAAAGCGGTATTTAGGAATAAACACACGACAACATGACCGATACCAAACAAGTTCTTCCCGGCATTCTCAGCCAGGCCCAGGCCGCCGACCTTTCGGCAATCCGTTCCTTCCTTACCACCAATCCTTCCGAGCCTCTCGTAGCTACCGGCTCTGGCGGATCGGAATCGGCTTCAGACTTCGCGGCGCTCAACTTCTCTGACGGTGACCGGAACGAAGCCCGCAAGCTCTTCATAAAGGCCGGTTCGGACAAGTCCTTCACCATCCCGATGCCTCGTACCCACGAAGGTTTCGTGTCAACGGGCACTGCGTTCTCATACTTCTCCATCTGTCCGGTATACGGTCTGGACCCTACCAGCCCGAAGAATCCCGGCCGAATCGACAAACGAGTCCCTATGTGTGTCCCCTTCATGGCCGAGATGAAGAAGAACGGGCCCCTGTCCATATGACAAAGCTCCTCGAACAACTGGTATCAAAGGCCGTGGATCCAATCCATGGCCGCATTCGTAATGCGGCTTGTGATATGGAGGATATTAATCTGATTATCAAGCAAACTGTTTCAGATATCTATTCCAGGTATTTGAGAACAAGGAGCCGTGGTAACGCGGAATTGAGTTCAACCCTTATGGACAAGTATCTTGCCGAGCTCAGGGAGGCTGAAACCATCGTGACGGAAGAGATACAGCGGGTGTACTTCATCTTTCGGCGCCGGCGCGATATCGCAAAGATCGAGTTTCCTGCGCTGGAACTAATCATCAATCGTGAGCTGGTCTCGAGGAACATCCCTTATCTATTCAAAACTCAGAAAGACGAAAACATATTGACGGTTCAGATTGTCTCTGAGTACTTCTTTGATATCCCTATCACCATGGAGAATGTAGATAAGGCAACCAGGCTGATGAGATACTTTCTGAATCGTCCGGACTGTGCTAGGGAAGAAATGCCCGAGATTCGACGGCGCCGCGATTATAGATTGGCCAAATCCTGGAAAGAAGTGGCATCGTCCGGGAGTTTGTAATCCAGTTTTCCGTTTTCTCTAAGTTCCATAAGAAGACGGCCCATGAGGTTGGGACCGATGAATTCTTTCCCGTCAACTGAGTGCTTTGCGCCCCAGGTGTCGGGATTCTTCTTTTGGAAGGTGGTCTGGTCTTCCACGATGAAGAGCCCTCGGCTGCGTTCCAGCTCATGACGGAACTCTTCGCACTGTTGATACTTCTCCATGAGGCAGAACTTCATGGCATCGACAATGATGCTGCCCCAGTCGGGACGGACCATGCCTTCTTTTTCGAAGTGCTTGGCGGTCATCTTCGGGTTGCCCTTCTTTGTATAGACGGCCTTCCTGGAGGCCTCGTCTTTGAACTTCATCACTTGAAAGAGCCGCTCTGAAGTGTCGAAACGCACGCCACCAACCATCAATGAAGAATGCCCGAAATTGGAGAAAATGCCCCACTCCTGGTCTATCTTGCAGAAGGCGGCAGTCTTGTCTGCAGGATACCGCTCAATGGAATAGTATTCCGGATAGTACTTCTCTATGAACTCCCTAACGTGCATATCAGTACTTGGCAACGAGTTGCTGAGAGCCCTCAATCAGTTGTCCCTTGGCATCCAGTTCGACCTTGTCCACCTGGAGAATTTTGAAGGCCTCATAGTCCAGAAGCGCGTAGTTATTGTCTCCGTCCGGCTTGCTCTGGGCATGCGGCCAGACCAGAAGTACGACACCAATCTGAGGGAGTAACGCAGATGCAGCCTTCTCTGCTTCCAATGAGGCAGAACCGGTCTTCTGCTTGATTGTATTGCCGAATCCAATAAGAGTATTGCCGATGAACTTCCTAAAGAACTTGCCCCTCTGGCAAGCCTCTTCAGGGATTGACACTCCCAGTTTTGCCTCTGCCTTTGCTATGATGGAAGGGTGCACCGGCCTGAGGGAATGCAGGTAATTGTCCTCAGTCATATCGGGAATCTCAACAGTATAAACATACTTGTCAAGACTTCCAGAAACGCCTGAGTAGTGCGCGGCAGTAGCGTATGAAGACGTCAGGTAAGCACCTACGCCAAACTTGAACTTGCCGTCGCCCTCCAGGAGGTGAGACGGATCAAAGCGATTGAAGAGAGCGGCAGAGCCGTGGTATGCAATGGCCATATGTGCGTCGGATTAGATTGTTGCAAATATAATTAATTCGAGCCGGATTTCCATTAGAGGAGCCAGAATGGAGGCCTAAACTCCGGCTCAAGCTTGACATTGGCCAGAGACTTCAAGATGCCTTCAGAGTCCTGGAGCTTTCCCCGAAGTTTTTCAAAAGGAACGCTGATGTGTCCTTCGAGTTTTTTCCCCTTACGAAGGCTTAGGTTCACGACACCATTCTCCAGGAAAAAACCGGCTCTAATCTTGAGTGGCGTAAGGTATTGGTCAATCATCCCCTTAACCGTAACTTCCTGCAGCCGCTGAATCATATACTCCTTCTGGCCTGGCGGTATATCCGCTGATTTCCTTTCTGATGGAATACACGAGGTTGGGAAACTCTATCGTAAACCAACCGGAAAAGTGAACCATCTTCACTTTATTTTTGTCGATGCCCGCATGGATGCAAGCCGAGACAACCGCTTCAGCAATAGGTGCGCTTCCGTGCAGTGTGTACGCATCGGCTGCCTTCAATGCTTTCGCCCAGGATCCCTCAATAACAGATTCGAGTATTTCCTGCCGAATCTTCCCGGTATCATAGGATTCTCCCCAGCGAGATCCCTTCCGAAAATGCATCAAGGCATAATCGGCAGCTGCCTTGATGATGTTCTTATCTATTTCCATAGTGTACAAAGTCCTATATCAAGTTATACCACATTTGGGAAGGATTCTTTCAGATATAAAACAAAACTGCCGGCCTGTTTCCAGGTCGGCAGCCGTCTGTAGGTCTATGCGCTGAGCTTGTATCCGTACTCGGATAAGAACTTGGCGCCGAGGGCCTCGGCAAGAGCCTGCTTGGCCCTGCAAAGCCTGGATGAAACAGCATTCGGGGTGCAGCCGAGAATCATTGCGATTTTCTGCGGCTTGATGCCCTGGATGCTGAGTTCGAGCACCTCGCGCTGGTTCTTGCCAAGAGAAGCTATCTTCCCGTTGATATAGGACATAGCCTCCTCTGTTTCAAGGTCGCGGTCGGCCTCGAATTCATCACCGCGGTAGCCGGAGAACCGAATGGGAATGTGGTTCTCGCCATCCTCGTCCTGGACCTCATACGGGGTGAAGGTCGAGGCTCGCCTGGTAGCCTTGCGGAATGCATCATGTTCGCAGCGAACTGCGATTGAGTATCCGTAGGCCTCGGGGCAGTCGTGGCATTTCTCGGGGTCATAGGACCCTTTTGAAATGACGGCCTTTTTGAAGGCGTCCTGACGGAGGTCATCAATATCCTCCTTGACCAGGCCTCTTCCGCCCTTGAATCCGTATCTGCAGACCTCATTGTCGATACCGACTAAGATGTCCTGATAGCGGACCTGCTTACCGCTCTTGGTGGTGAATGTTTCGTTGGTGCGGGTGTAGAGTGTGTTTTCCATAGCTCGTTGGGTTTTGGAGGTTGCTGGTCGATGCCCACCAGTCGGGCATCTTGCGCGACCACGCTTGGCGTTCTGTCCGCAAGATTATAAAAATTTAAAAAGGCGCGTAATTAACAGATGCCGGAGCAATGCTCTTGATCCAATGTGCTGTTTCAAAGAGCCTAACCTACATCACTTTCATCCTCCTACATTATTTCAATACCGCTGATGATTCGTATTCTTTCACGAAAAGTTGATTTTCTTTGTAAAAAGTGTCCGATTCATTATGCGGGTGAAATGTATACGGCAGATTGCCACCAATTGTTTCACTGCTGACGAATTAAAGCCAATATTTTACTTGCTCTTGGTCATAATCTGGTCAATCATGCCGTATTCCTTGGCTTCTTGAGCGGTCATCCAATAGTTGCGGTCTCCATCGGCAAATACTTTGTAAAAAGGCTGGCCACTGTGCTCCGAAATGATGCCAAAGAGTTCCTTTCGGCACTTTTCAATCTCACGAGCCTCAATGAGAATGTCCTCTGCCTGACCTTTCACTCCGCCAAGAGGCTGGTGGATCATCACTCTTGAGTGCGGCAGGGCGCTGCGCTTGCCTTTGGCACCTGCGCAAAGGAGAACGCTGCCCATGGAGGCGGCCATACCGGTACAGATGGTGGCCACATCAGGAGTGATAATCTGCATAGTGTCGTAGATTCCGAGGCCGTCGCTGACACTGCCTCCTGGAGTATTCAAGTATAGGGAGATGTCAGCCTTGCTGTCAATGGAAGACAGGAAGAGCACATGTCTTGGTTCGTTTTAGTTACATATATGATACCCAGGACAAGAAGAATTCTTTCATCAAAAACTATAGTGATGATAAGGAGAGGCCTTTGGGTAGTCTACTTCGTATGGTTTCGGACGAAATCCATATCCGGGCAATTTCCTGCCAGCCAAACGGAAAAGACCTACGCGAACCCGATTCAACTGCTTCATAACATACTTTCGTGGTATAGATAGAATAAGTGGCCCGTCATCAAAGGGCTTTAAACTATCCATGATCAAATTATAGCAGTGCCCTTCCCACGGCGGTTGTTCTATTGACGCAGTAATGCCAAGTTCGTCCAGAATCCCTTTGAGTTGTTCTTCGCCAGTGATGTTCTCAATGGCTAGCCGAACTGGCCTGGTGCGATAATCTGCCAGGGCGGTCCGGAGTCTCTTCTCAGTTTGCGGAAGATACTTGTATCTGGGCATGAACATGTCTAGGGGGCTGACATGGGATTCCCATGCTTTCTTTCCGTTGGAGTTGATGACAACATAACAGTCATCGGTCGCGTCTGCATTGAAAAAACCAGTACGAGTTCTATAGGCAACTATATCTTTGTCAGGCGGCGTTTCCGCTACTATCATAAGAACCACTTTATCACAGATCAAGCATTCACAAATGTCTCCAACTTGAAAGCGAATATCTTCTTGGGTACGTCCCTCAAATATACCGTCTTCATATGCATACTCGCGCTTATCAAGACGATGTCCTTCATCGTCATAAACGTATTCTGTCAAAGAGGCATGTTCTTCGGCATAATGACCGACAGGCATTTGCTTGATACGATAGCTATGAACCAGATTGAGCCCATATACTCCGCATCCGTCAGAGATGGCTTCTTGGATGATGTGCTCGGCATCTTCAAGTGTAAAAGCACTTCCAATCTTTGCATCCGATGTCTTATAACAAGGATAATGGGGACGCCCACGATTATTTTGATCGTAGGTGACCCACACATCGAAAATGGTGTTGTTACACTTTTGCGGAGGTGTCTCTGTGAGCATACTCAATCCTCTAAAATCCGATTCTGGCTCGTTTGCTGCTTCCAGACAGAGTTTCTTCGTCGCAGTACTTGCGGAGATCCGCCAGGCTGGCTTTCTCTCCGGAGAGTACATATCCAACCGCCGCCTTGCGGGCGATATTCTCGATATTGCCGCCAGAGAATGTATAGCTCTTACCAAGTTCGCAGGCGTCATCATCCGTGATGTCCTGAATCATGGACTTCCAGATTTTGCTGCGGGTCTCAGCTTCAGGAGTAGAAAACTCCACCTTGAAGATGAAACGGCGGGCAAAGGCTTCGTCGCAGAAGTTGGCAGCCAGGTTAGTAGTGGCAATGAGGATTCCCTCCAGATTCTCGATGGCTTCCAGGCAGATGTTCTGGATGGCGTTCATCATCTGGTCGACACTATCGTCAGGGTTCTCGATTCTCTTTGAGAAGATGGCATCTGCCTCGTTGAAGAGGAGGATAGGCGCATTCTCGCGCTTTCGGCACATGTTCTTATAGGTCTCGAATACGCCCTTGACAATCTTCTCGGAATCACCGACCCATTTGCTCTTGAGCTGGGACATATCCACTGCGAAGATATCGCGCCCGGTACGTCTGGCCAGCTCATAGGCTCCTGCGGTCTTGCCGCAGCCAGCACCGCCGGAGAATAAGACGGCGAAGCCTTTGCGCATACCCATATCCTTGAGGCGCTGCTGGACACCCTTGAAATTCTGCGGGGAAAGCAGAGATGCCAGGCGCTCCATCTGCTCAGCTTCCTTCTCATTGTAGTAGAGTTCCTTGGCAGCAATGCTACTACTGGAAATGAGGTCTTTATGCTGCTGCTCCGACTTACGCTCCAGAGTGACTTCATTAAAGAAACCTTTGATCACGTCATCAGAGAGAGCCAGGGAATCCATATCCTGGAAACCATCCTCTCCGCCGAAACAGACAAGACCACTCTTCTGCAGGGTGGAACGTTCATTGGAAAGCGAGCGGCGAATGAGCTGGTCATCCTCCATAAAGTCAGTAAAACTCAGGAGCCTCTCGATGGGTACGGCGTTGTCTCCGTAGCTGACTAACCGATGGCAGAGATAGAAGAAGAATCTCTCCTCCGTATCGCAACATTCGGTCATCAGAGGAGAAGCCAGAACCTTTTTACTGAATTCCAGATCCGGATTCCCCTTCAGAACCTGGTGGATATTAGCCAGGAGGCGCTCCGCATCAATGATATCCTTCTGGAAATCAGAAAAGAAAATGCGGAATCGAGTGAACAGTTCATCGGCCGACAACCCGGTCATCGGGAAAGGGATGAATTCGGCATCTTTCTCTATGGTCTTCAGCGCCTCTCGTGTAACGTAATAGCACAGGCGATGGGCCGGGCCTCTCTGGATGTGCGTGATGACACCATGGTTGTCCAACTCCTCAATGGCAGAGCGGAAACCGATAAACTCTATGTTGGAACAACCGACATAGTTGGCCAGGTCATCATCGTCGCTCCCGCTTGTGGCGCTATGCTCTACGATGTAGCCCAGCAGGATGGCAGCTTTCTTGGAAACCCCCAGCTTGGATGAGACTGTCTGTATCTCCTTCTCCAGTTCAGTGAACGTTTCTTGTCCAAGCCCGTCTTTATCGACGGTCTTGAATATCTTATTGAGGCTGGCAGCAAGCTGCGGAAGGTCAACGTTGCCTTCGAAAAAAGTCTTGTCGGTTTGTTCTCTTCTTCTCATAGTTGAATCTGTTTCCTATAATTACTCCGCGAGTTTGTATTCCTTTCGCAAAGTGGGCATAATATACTCTTTCTTGAGGGTAAGTGCGGCCGCATGATCTATGGCCGCTGCCTTGGCCAGGTCTTCAGCCTGACTGCCGATAGCTTCGGTCTTCTCACAGAGGCTACGGACAGTCTCTTCCATCTTGGCCTTGATGGCGGTGGACTGCTCGATATGGGTCTTGCCCAGATTGTCGAAGGACGTTTTCATCTCCTGGATGTCCTTGCCCAGGTTCCCGGTGATGCGCTTCATGGACTCTTCGGCCTCCTTCTTCATGGCCTCTTCGCGCGCTTTGAGAATCTTCTCATTCTCAAGAGCGAGTTCGTTCTTGGCTGCTTCGAGGACCTTCTCCTGGCCGGCCTTGATTTCGGCAATGGCTTTGTCGAAGTTGTTTCGGGCCTCTTCCAGACGCTCCTGGGCCACTTTTTCGGCCTGCTCACGAATGGCCCGACTGGCTTGAAGGTCAGACTCATTTGCCAGAAGGAGCATCTCCTTCTGGTGAATCTGATTGTCTTTCTCAGACAACAGAGAGTCCTTGGCACCAAGGATCTTGGCGTTGCGATTGTTGAGGAGGAACCAGGTGATTGCCCAAGCGGCGATGGCTGCCACGGCCGCGATTGCGATTACAATGATTGTATTCATGTGCGTTGTTGTCAGTTCGTTTTTGAGTTGTAGGTATTTGAAAGTACCGGTATACCAGATCGATTCTTTCGCGGGTTATTCGTTATTTGGGGACTGTATGAGAATGTAGATGTTGTCAAAGATGTGTTTGTTCCATTTCTCCAGGTCCATAGTTTCAGTCGGTCGTACATAAGGATACCTCTTGGGCTCCGGATTCTTTCATCACTGAAAGCGCGCGATGAATAACTCCTTGTCGAAAATGTCTTCTCCTTGTGCTGGAGTCATACGGAAGTCCTTGGGGGCGAGGATGCTGCACTTGAGGTTCATCTTGTGCGCAGCCTTGATGCCGGCTTCGTCGATTCCGGTTTGGCCTCCGGATCTGATCTCAATAATGGGGAAATCATAGGCGTCCAGCTTATCGTAGAGGGCTTTGACGAATATCCCCATGAAGTAATCGACCGTTTCCTGGCTTATGCCATTCTTGGCCAGTGTGCGCATTCCGTTTCCGGCGATGTTAATCTTCACACCGTCTGGATTGATGACGTTCTCATTGATCCAGTCTGCGGTCTTGATGCCGTGAGCGATGGCCGTCTTTACCAGTCGGTCTTCACCGATGCGGAGGCCATTGGAGATGGTGAGGCCGAGATATCTATCACCAGCGCTGTCACGTGTGAGCTGCTCTCCGGATGTGTTTAGGTCTACAGCAATAGCAACTGTGAGGTCTGCCCACTGGGCATTGACTCTGGTACGATGGGCGTAACTGCCCGTGTCTTCAATGAATCGGATAGGTGTCATATGAGTGTTACTTGAGTTTTGCTTTTCCCGCAGCACTTACCTTGTCAGCCTTCCAGACAAGGCGTGCAAGCGAGTTTGTCTGCATTAGTACCTATGGTGGGAGTGACACCCAGTACGAAAGAAATCGCTATCATTCAGATAGTCAATGGTTTCCTTTATGCCTTCTCTCTCGATTTCACCGAGGAGATCCAGAATCTCCTGCTTGATTTCCTGATTTGTCATATGTAGTTAATTGTCCTGTCGCTATAAGTGAATACTTGGCTTGCGCCTATTTCTTTCAGGCTGCGCTCTGAAGCCTTTGCTTCAAGTGAAACATTACCATATAGACTGCTTCAACCGAGATTCCAGCTCTTTCAGCCATCTCTTTGGAATCCAGCCCTTCAATCTTCCAGCAGAGAAAAAGCTTATCCCTTTCGCTTTTCAGTTTGTCAAACAGACTCTCTTGAGTCTCTTCGAATAAGATATCCTTATCAGCACCAAACTCATACCCCCTATAAGTGCTATAGGGACAGTTATCTTGAATATCACCTTCTTCAAAGGCAAGTGATATGTCAGCTCTGTTATGCTTTGCCAAAGCACTGGTTCTAACCACATTCTTTGCAATAGTCCAAACCCACTGAAAGATATCCCCCTTTTCTGCGTCAAATGAATCCTTTGCACGCCACATTCTGAGTGTTACGTCTGACACCATATCTTCAATGTCTTCATTAGTGAAGTACTTGGAGTACTGTTTCTTTACATAGCTGGATACAGCCTTGGATGCTACATTTCTGAACTTTTCGGATGCTATAGGGAAGCTATTCATATTGTTATTTGTTTGATTTTCAGTCGTTTAATGCGTAGTAATCCCATAGGCAGGGGCGACAAAGGCCCTGCCAGGAAAATCCTGGTCAGTGGATCGTGGGGGTATGTGTCAGTGGTTACCTTATCGACATGTTGGTCATCTTATAGCAATAACTGTGCCATTTGTGTCAAAATGACATAAATTCATTTTAACGCTTTTGTATGTTGCCTGTCCAGTCAGGCGAGCTTGTATGTGAAAACTAGTAGGGAGCATCAGTTAAGGTATACCGAAGTAATTCGGAAATCTTTCAAACTATTTTCAAGATTCTGCTGCAAAGGAATGTAAAAATATGAGATTCGCAAATTATTTTGCTTATAATCAATGTGTTACGCGACTTTAGTTTTTTATCATCATAATAAAAAACTAAAAATGACATTAGCAAATTTCTCCGTTAAAAGGGTATGCCCACCAGTCCCACCGGTTGAGGTCATCAATTTGGAACCTGGATCCGAGCAGGGCATGAAGCATCTCAGCGCTTCTTACTATAATGTCATAATTCTCGATAAATCTATCTACTTCGCTGGCATAGATAGGTAATGAGATTTGTCCATCCGGATGCAAAAAGACCCGAACATCCAGGCAACCACTGCCACTAACCGAGACATCTATCGGGCGGTTGGGATCATATAGCCGTGCCCGCAAGGTGGTCGCGGCGATATGGCTGATGCGAAGACTCTTGTCCATTTCCAGTTCGGCACGGGATGCCTTTGCTTCCAGATCCAGAAGGACGTCGTTTGCAAAGAGGATTAGTTTCACGACGCTTGTGGCCGTCAGCTGAACTCTGGAGCCTTTCTTCCCCGCCACTATTGAGGTGTATCCTTGTAAGTCTATAAGTAGTGTCACCTTAATGTGCGTAAGCGTCACTAGCAACTCGTTGGCGTAGGCTCCTGGTGAAAATGGGATGCCCATTTCAGATAGAGCACTCTTAATGTCCTGGATGTCTATATGGCCGATAGCGTGGGAAAGACACAATTCAGAATGAACCACCCAGTGATCCACTAGGTTGACAAATAAACCGTCGCGGATATCATCGTGTGAAGAAAGGTTGTCCAGAACAAGGTTCAGGAGGGCCAGCGGCTCCATAACAAGGTCGACTATGCGTTTCTGTTCGTCTGTCATATTGAGAATGTCTATCTTTCTTACTGATTGTCCGCAATTCATACAAATCATTCCCGGCCTGACCGGGAATCTTTTCGCATTTATTTACATCATATTAGATGCCTGGTCAGGCCGGGAATGACGAGAATGCTGTAGGATTTGCGGATAGAGGGAATATGGTTAATCTAAGTTTTATTATTACGATTATTGGGTAAATGGTCTGTTATAATTATTTTTGCATATTTGAAAAGAGCAGATAAATATTCAGCAGAACCATTTGTAGAGAGTAAGTGCATGCTGTGATGCTCTGCGAGATGCCGTTCGGGTCTGAGGTATAGAGCGTGCAGGTTGAAGCGCAATCAAACATGTCAATGCCGAGAATCGGGGAAAGTGGATAGTAATAAGAAATAATCAATATGGAATACCTGTCAAAAGAAAGATACGACGAAATAGCCGCCGAACTCCACAATCTCATCAATGTGGAATATCCTCGGATCAAGGACGAATTGTCCGAGGCAAGGGCACAGGGCGATTTGAGCGAGAATTTCGAATACAGAGCTGCCAGAAGGGCCCAGGGCAAGGCTATCAGCCGTATCCGTTTCCTGCAGAAAGTGCTTCAGCACTCCAGAGTAATTGACAGGAGCGCATTGCCGAAGGACCGCATTTCCCTGCTGAGCAAGGTGGAATTCACGCATCTGGGCACGAACAGGAAGATGACCTGCACCATTGTCAGCCATCACGAAATGAACCTTGAGGAGGGAAAGCTTTCGTGCAACTCCCCTATCGGCATTGCCCTGATGGGCAGAAAAGCCGGGGAAATCGTGGATGTCGATGCCCCGGCAGGAAAATTTCAGATACGGATTGAGAAAGTCGAGGTCAATGCTGAGTAGGGCCCGCCAATCACTGCGCACAAGGAAGCCTACCGGTACAATCCCCCGGTGATGGTCTCGACAGAGAGCGGCTCATACACCATATCGTAGCCGGTGATGTCCGCATTGAGATGCTCCTCGTAGAAAAATCCTATCAGGCCGTCGCTCTGGAAAATCATTGTGGAATAGGCGGAATCATCCTCCGAGACCTGGTACGGACCAGACCAGCCGGAGGCAAGCTTCTCAGGATCAATGACATCCTCCGGAATTTCACGATACCAGATTCCGACATTCCTGCGGCCCTCGCCGAGAGGCACGGACTGCAATGCCAGCCTGACCTTTGCCCTGTCGGAAATCCTGCGGGCCGGGACAATGAGGATTTCCCCGTTGCAGGCATTGCCGACGGCCGTGCACCCGTGATTGTCCGCTCCGGAGAATGCGGCCTTTCCCCAGGAACCGGTTCCGGCGGCGATATCATCGTAACTGTAGATATTGAAGATGCGGCCTCCCCAGGCACGGCTGCTGAGAATCACGCTGCCGTCCGGAAGCTCCTCGCACTTAGGCTCGTCCCCGTTGCGTGCAGGGAAAGCGTCCGGGCCGCCGAGAGCCTTCCAGGATTGGCCGAAATCATCGCTGTAGATGACCCTGTTGCCGCCAGGTCTGGCGCAGAGGGCAGCATAGATGCGGTAATGGCTTCCGACCTTGATCACACGGCTCTGGAAAATCTTGCCCGAGCCCACGAAACAGCTCTGCACACAGCCTTCGGCGCAGTCGTCGAAAAGCGAATATACCTGTTCCGTGACTTCCTGCCAGGCGGACCAGGTGCGTCCCTTGTCATTGCTCCTGAGCATGGCCACCCTGTTCGGATTGCTCCGGTTGGTCTCCTGTTTCCAGTAAACGGTCTCGCCGCAGACGGCAAGAAGCAGAATTTCATCAGAATCCCTGTCCCTCACGATTGCCGGGTCGCCGAAACCGCAGTCCACAGCCCCGCTCTGTCCCGTTCCTTCCACGACCACAATCTCGTCCGACCAGGTCCTGCCGTTGTCAGGAGAGATTCTGGCCCTCAGGTCCACACGGCCGAAACCTATGTCGGAACGGCAATGCCTGTAGTCAACCACGGCCGTGAGCGTACCGTCATCGAATGATGCTATTGCGGGAATCCTGTATGGCACCCCGATTGAATCGGCAGTGTCGAAGATTACCTGTCTTGTGGCAGGAGCCTCATTGCATGAAATCGTTACAGCAGCCAAAAAGGCAGCCGGAAGAACAAAACTGAATTTCATATCGTCAATAATTATGTGGTTGCACAAAAAAATGCACTGGCGGGGAGCAATGCCCACGTCAGTGCAAATATAACAATTTTCGGGAATGTCAATCAGAAATTCTCCTTGTGAATCTCGAAATAAGCCTGGGAATGAGCGCAGACCGGGCAGATTTCAGGAGCCTTGGTACCGACTACGATGTGACCGCAGTTACGGCACTCCCAAACCTTCACCTCAGACCTCTCGAATACCTGGGCGGTCTCGACATTCTTGAGGAGAGCACGATAACGCTCCTCGTGACGCTTCTCGATGGCAGCTACGCCGCGGAACTTGGCGGCAAGCTCATGGAAGCCTTCCTCGTCGGCAGTCTTTGCGAATCCGTCATACATGTCGGTCCACTCGTAGTTCTCGCCTGCTGCAGCTGCGGCAAGGTTCTGGGCGGTATCACCTATGCCCTCGAGTTCCTTGAACCAGAGCTTGGCGTGCTCCTTCTCATTGTCAGCTGTCTCAAGGAAGAGAGCCGCAATCTGCTCGTAGCCTTCCTTCTTGGCCTTGGATGCGAAATAAGTGTACTTGTTGCGAGCCTGAGACTCACCGGCGAAAGCCGTTTCCAGATTTTTCTCGGTCTGGGTACCTGCGTATTTGTTTGCCATAGTATAAAATAATTTGTTTCAATCAATACCGCAAATATAGTAATTTTTACTGCAAATTCGAATTTTTATTAGTTATAAATTAGAATTCATATTAGTAATATGAAAAAAATAAGTTGCGTCAGATTTGAATTAGATTTTCGAGGTCAGATTTTCACCCGAAGAAGGAGCATAGCCGTAGCTATGTGACTGATGAGGGAGGAAAAATGGACCGAAAAGTACATTTCTCACTGGTACAATTATCAATCTGTCTAAAATCCAAATGACTGATTATTTTAGCGCCAAATTACTGAAAAATATTTAGCCAAATTACTGAATGTTGAAATCTTTAGTTATCTTTGTAAGCGTTAATAGTTTGATATATGGAAGGATACAGACATCGAATAATGGATAGTTTGCTTGAGAAGAAATTGCAAGCAAAAG
>JALFFZ010000130.1 GCA_022777585.1 Bacteroidales bacterium
AAGTGTCAAGATGACTGTGGGAGTCAAGCGCCGCACTCACGAAAAAGTCCAGTACTGCATCACCGCAATGGAGGTATAGAGAAACAAAGAAGGGACGGCCATAAAGACCATCCCTCTAGACTTGCCCCAGGAATACGCGGCAGATGTTTACCTTTCGGTGAGGCTCGAGGCGGGGTCTTTGCACTAAGCGAAATACCTCATCCGTATCGCGGTTTGTTTCCTAATGCAAAGATACGAAACTTTTCGATATATCAAATAAAGATTTGATAAATACGCGAAACTATCCACAACCTCGGAGCCATCTCCGGCGAAATCATTCCTTATTTTTCGTTTTGGCAACTTAGTGAAATCCTGTACCACATTTGTACCACGTAAGATATAAATTATTGATAAACAAATAGTTCTAAAATCCATAAAGGTAAGTCGTACAGTCACGCCGGAAAGCATATCAGCAATTCCGACAATGATTCAGGACTTACACAGTCAAACACTGCGAAATAATGTTCCGACATAAACCCTGCATTCCCGACAATTACCTAACGAGTTAAATATAAATTGCTGATTTTTAAGAAAATAGTTGCAAATATCATCGTTATGTATTATATTTGTATACATAACGATGATATAGTATGGCAATAGTTAAGCAACTTGATAAAAGATCTGGACTCACATATGTTTACGAGTCTAAGTCGGTATGGGATAAGGAACTAAAGCAATCCAGGAGCACACGGCGCCTCATTGGACGTCTGGACCCGAATACTGGTGATGTGATTGAAACCGATGGCCGTCGTCGCGGTGGAAAGCCCCTTGGAGAAACCTCCGTCCCGGTAAAGGAAGCTCCTAATAAACATATTGCAATACAGCAGATTATTCCTGTTGAAAGGAAGTTCTGCGGAGCGACATATCTGTTTGATGCTATCAGCGACAAATTGGGACTCACGTCGGACCTGAAATCTTGCTTTCCTGCGACGTACAAGATGATATTGTCGATTGCGTATTACCTGATTCTGGAAGACTCTGCTCCGCTATTCCGCTTTGGAAAATGGTCGTCTTTGCACACTCATCCGTACGGAAGGGATATACCATCCCAGCGTAGCAGCGAGTTGTTCGCCTGCATCACTGAAGATGCCAAGATGAAATTCTTCCAGATGCAGGGGCGTAGGCGTATTGAAAATGAATATCTTGCCTATGATACCAGTTCAATCTCAAGTTACTCAGAGCAACTGTCAGTCGTCAAGTACGGCAAGAACAAGGACCATGATCCTCTTCCGCAAATCAACCTGCTTCTCGTATTCGGAGAAGAGTCGTATCTGCCGTTCTACTATCGTAGGCTTGCGGGTAACATACCAGATGTGAGTACGGTCAAGGTCTATCTCAAGGAACTGGAACTTCTCGGATACTCAAAAGTCAAGGTGGTCAAAGACAGGGGGTTCTACAGCGTTGAGAATATCAATGCCCTGTATAAGGAGCACATAAAGTTCGTCATCGGCGGCAAGACCAATATCTCATTTGTAAAGGATACCATCCTTGAAGAGAAAGACAAAATGCGCAAATGGGACCGGTATAATGAAGAATATGGCTTTTATATCTTCAGCAAGACCATCAAATGGGACTACGAGCAAGTGCGCCCCTACAAGGGAGATGTCCTGAAGGATGACAGGAGGATGTATCTCCATCTCTACTATAATCCCGAGAAAGCTCTGGAGGATGAGATGAACTTCAACCGGATGATACTTTCTCTTAAGGCAGAATTGGAATCCGGCAAACGCAAGAGCACCCATGAAGCCTTGTATGTCAAGTACTTTGAAATCAAGGAGACACCGAAGAGAGGTCTGAAGCTAACCATTAAGGAGGATGCCTGCGAAGAAGCCAAGAAGTTGTACGGTTACTTTACCCTGCTAAGTAATGACATAAAGGACCCGGTAGAAGCTCTGCGGATATATAGAGCGAAAGACGTTGTAGAGAAGGCTTTTGGCAATATCAAAGAACGATTGAACGGCAGGAGGATGCTGGTTTCCTCCGATGCCGCATTGGATGGAAAACTGTTCGTGCAGTTTATTGCCCTCATCTTAATCTCCTATATACGCAAACATATGATAGATAGGAAGTTGTTTGGCAAATACACTTTACAGGGCCTGCTTGATGAACTTGATATCATCGAGTGCTTCAAGCAACCAGGCAAAGACCCTTATATCGGTGAAATCCTTACGAAGCAACGGGATATCTACTGTGCTATGGATGTCCAGGCACCAGAAAGCATAGCCTCGTTATGTATTGATGCGGGAATGTAGGATGT
>JALFFZ010000140.1 GCA_022777585.1 Bacteroidales bacterium
TTTATAGAATATGGTTTCTTATAAAGATCTGGGCCTTGTAAACACCAGGGAAATGTTTGCAAAGGCAGTAAAGGGAGGTTATGCAATCCCTGCCTTCAATTTCAACAACATGGAGCAGCTCCAGGCCATTATCCAGGCTTCTGCCGAGACCAAGTCTCCGGTTATTCTCCAGGTTTCAAAGGGTGCCCGCAACTATGCAAACCAGACCCTTCTCCGCTATATGGCAGAGGGCGCTGTAGAGTATGCAAAGGAACTCGGATGGGAGCATCCGCAGATTGTTCTTCACCTCGACCACGGTGATTCTTTCGAGCTCTGCAAGAGCTGCGTTGACATGGGCTTCTCTTCAGTCATGATCGACGGCTCCTCTCTTCCATACGAGGAGAACATCGCTCTCACCAAGAAGGTTGTCGAGTATGCACACCAGTACGATGTAACCGTTGAGGGTGAGCTTGGAGTCCTCGCAGGCGTTGAGGATGAGGTCGCTTCAGAGGTTTCACACTACACGAAGCCTGAGGAAGTCATTGACTTCACCAACAGGACAGGTGTTGACAGCCTTGCCATTTCCATCGGAACTTCACACGGCGCATACAAGTTCAAGCCGGAGCAGTGCACCCGCGACCCTAAGACAGGCCGTCTCGTACCTCCGCCACTCGCATTCGACGTTCTCCACGAGATTGAGAAGAAGCTCCCTGGCTTCCCTATCGTTCTCCACGGTTCTTCTTCAGTTCCACAGGAGTATGTTGACATCATCAACGCCAATGGCGGCAAGCTCCCTGATGCAGTAGGTATTCCTGAGGAGCAGCTCCGCGAGGCTTCCAAGTCAGCAGTCTGCAAGATCAACATCGACTCTGACTCCCGTCTTGCAATGACAGCCGCTGTCCGCAAGGTATTCGCTGACAAGCCGGGTGAGTTCGACCCACGCAAGTACCTCGGACCTGCACGTGACGAGATGAAGAAGCTCTATGAGCACAAGATCATCAACGTTCTCGGTTCCAACGGAAAAGCTGAATAATTCGGCTTCAGTAAAGATGCTCCGCAGTTTCCCCGCAGGGGAGAGCATCTGATGTATATACAGGCGGAAAGTCCGCGGGTTTGTCCCGGACTTTCCGCTTTTTATGTCACCTTGTCACCCTGCGTGGCCGGACCATACTGAAAAATACATTATATTTGCAGCCGTTCCGGTGCGGAAAGCATCGGCCTAAATGCTGAAAATCGAATGATGAGAAGAGTAGTAATAACCGGAATGGGCATTTATTCCTGCCTCGGCACCACGCTGGACGAGGTGAGGGATTCATTGTATGCCGGGAAGTCCGGAATAGTATCCGACCCGGAAAGGAAAGAGATGGGGTTCAGGTCGTCCCTTACGGCTTATGTGCCGGAGCCCGACCTCAGGAAAGAGCTCAGCCGCTCGCAGCGGGTGTTCATGCCGCAGCAGGCCAAATATGCATATTGTGCCACCAGGGATGCCCTGAAGGCCGCAGGCATTGACCAGGACTATCTCAATACACACGAGGTCGGACTCCTCTATGGCAATGACAGCTCGACAGTCCCAGTGGTCAACTCCGTGGATATAATGCGGGAGAAGAAGGACACGACCCTCTGCGGCTCGGGAGCGATTTTCCAGTCGATGAACAGCACTGTGACAATGAACCTCGGCTGCATCTTCAAGCTCAAGGGCATCAACCTGACTGTTTCCGGGGCCTGCGCAAGCGGCTCCCACGCTATAGGTCTCGGTGCGCTTCTGATTCAGAACGGCCTGCAGGACATTGTGGTCTGCGGAGGTGCCCAGGAAGTCAATCCTTTCGCAGTCGGCTCATTCGACGGAATATCGGCATTCTCGACCAGGGAGGACAATCCCGCCGCTGCCAGCCGTCCTTTCGACAGGGACAGGGACGGGCTAGTGCCGGGCGGAGGAGCCGCCACAGTCATCATTGAAGATTACGAATCCGCTGTGAGAAGGGGAGCCCCGATTATCGCGGAGGTGCTGGGCTACGGCTTCTCAAGCAACGGAGACCATATTTCATCCCCTAATGTGGACGGCCCGAGCCGCTCCCTCGAGATGGCTGTACGCCGTTCCGGAATCTCCAAGTCTGAAATCGGATATATCAATGCCCACGCCACATCCACCCCCGTCGGCGATGCCAATGAGGCCAAGGCGATTTTCAATGTCTTCGGCGAGCGTACGGTGGAAGTGACCAGCACCAAGTCCCAGACCGGACACGAGATGTGGATGGCGGGGGCGAGCGAGGTCATTTACTCGATTCTGATGATGAAGAACGACTTCATCGCCGCCAGTCTGAACTTTGAGAATCCCGACGAGGATTCGGCAAGGCTTCTGATACCTGGCCGGCTGGTTCACAAGCATTTCGATACTTTCCTTTCCAATTCTTTCGGATTCGGAGGAACGAATTCTTCCCTGATAATCAGGAATTTGCAGCTATAAGGGCCTATGGATGGGAACATTTTGTCAAGCGGGGAATCAATTCTCCGTCTCCTGCCGCAGAGACCGCCTATGATTATGGTCGACACTTTGTACAGTGCCGGTGGCTCCGGTGCGGAAACCGGGCTTGTGGTCTCGGAGGACAATGTTTTCTGTCTGGATGGATGTCTGATTGAGCCGGGCATCATTGAGCATTCCGCCCAAAGTGCCGCGGCTTTTTCTGGATACAGATATTTTGAGGCGGGGGAGGAACCCCGCATAGGTCTTATCGGAGAAATCAAGACCTTCCGCATTGAGCGTCTGCCAAGAACGGGCGAATGCATAAGGACGAGGGTAAGGCTGCTCGGGGAGGCGTTCGGAATGTCATTGGTCGAGACGGAATCCTTCATTGACGGAGTCCGCATTGCAGGCGGGCAGATCAAGATTTTCATACAGGAGGATTGAGATGGACAGGACGGTGGCGATAATCGGAAGCGGTCCCGGCGGACTTGAGTGCGGCTGCATTCTTGCGCGCAGGGGATTCAGAGTCATTGTCCTGGAGAAGGCCAAGGTGCCGGGAGGAGCCCTTCAGACATTCACCAGGAAGGATTCCAGGGGAATGACGCATACTTTTGACACCGGTTTTCACTATGTCGGAAGTCTCGGCGAGGGGGAGCCGCTCTTCAGGCTGTTTTCGTATTTCGGGCTGATGAACCTGCCCTGGAGACCTCTGGACGGGGATTTTGCCGCAGAGGTTCTCATTGGAAATGAAAAATATGCGCTGCCGACAGGCTGGGAGGCGTACGAAGAAAGTCTGTGCCGGGCTTTTCCGCATCGCCGTGAAGGCATCCGGAAATATGTGGGGCTGCTGAAGGATGTCGGGGACAATATTTTCAGTGCCTTCCGTCCGGAAACAGGGATGAATCCGCTTTTCGGGGTTTCCACCGCTGAATATCTTCAGGAAACATTGGCGGAGCCTGGGCTTGTCCGACTGGTCTCCTGTGCCTCGGCATTCAATATGGATTTGCGTCCCGAGAGTCTTCCTCTCTATGTTTTCGCTCAGATAAACAGCTCATTCATAAGTAGTTCCTGGAGGCTGGGCAGGACAGATGGCAAGGCTGGGGGCGGATCTGCTGTCGCCGCTGCTCTGATAAAGTCACTGGAAAGCGACGGCGGAGAGCTGATGACGGGAGCTGAAGTGACGTCAATCCGCACCGACGGCATCGGCAGGGCCGTTTCACTGGATGTCAGGAAGGATGGTCAGTTAATGGAGATGCCTGTGGACTTTGTCATCTCGGACGTGCATCCATCCCTTGCGATAGGGATGGTGGATGAATGCAGGGCAGTAAGGAGGATTTACAGGTCAAGGATGACGGGACTCGGCAATACTCGTGGAATGTTCACTGTCAATGTCGCCCTCAAGCCGGGGGCAATGCCTTATCTGAACCGCAATGTCATTGTCACTGGGCAGGACTGCGATCCCTGGCATGTTCCGGGGCGTGGTGGAGATGAGGTGATGGTGCATTTCAATGCTGCCGATGTCTCCGATGGTTTCGCCGGTTCGCTTGACATCCTCACGCCTATGGAAGGGATGGCTCTGGGTGGCAGGGATGATGCGTACGGGGAGATGAAACGTCAATGTGCGGAGAGATGCATTGGGCTGGCTTCCAAGGCGTTGCCTGGACTGGACAATGCGATTGACCGGTATTGGACCAGCAGTCCGCTTACCTGGAAGGATTGCACGGGAACGGCAGGAGGCTCCGCTTTCGGAGCATTCAGGGATTGCCGGAATCCTCTGGCGACAGTTCTCTCGCCGAGGACTCCGCTGGAGAATCTCTTCCTGACCGGGCAGAGCCTGAATCTCCACGGAATCCTCGGAGTGTCAATGACTTCGGTTCTGACTTGCTCGGCAATGCCGGGGCTGGAGAACCTTCCTTCGGTAATTTTGGCAAATGATTGATAATTAAGACAATATGATAAGCAATGTACTTGTGACCGGCGGCAGCCGCGGAATTGGAAGGGCTGTATGTGTCAGACTTGCCTCAGAGGGGCGCCATATCATAATCAACTATGTCTCCAATGAGGCTGCGGCCCGGGAGACTCTTTCCTTGGTGGAAGCTGCCGGCGGTACAGGTGAACTTCTCAGGTTCGATGTGGGCGATATTGCAGAGACGTCGGCTGCGCTGAAATCCTGGCAGGAGGCCCATCCGGACGAATACATTGACGTTCTGGTCAACAATGCCGGCATCCGCAGGGACAATCTCCTGCTCTGGATGGAGCCGGAGGACTGGTTCGGGGTTATGAAGACGAATCTGGACGGCTTCTACAATGTCACCAGGCCCGTCCTGCAGCCGATGGTCATTCATAAATGCGGCAGGATTGTCAATGTGACTTCGCTCTCTGGACTGAAGGGCCTGCCCGGCCAGACCAACTATTCCGCCGCCAAGGGTGGAATAATCGCCGCTACAAAGGCCCTGGCTCAGGAAGTGGCCGCCAGGAAGATTACTGTCAATGCTGTAGCGCCGGGATTCGTGCGCACCGATATGGTGGAGGGCCTGGACGAGGAAGAGCTGAAGAAGACTATCCCGGCCAGGCGCTTCGGCGAGCCGGAGGAGGTAGCCGACCTCGTGGCCTTCCTCGTCTCCGACAGGGCGGCCTACATCACCGGCCAGGTGATCTCCATAAATGGTGGGATATATTAAGTAAGCTTGAATACTTTCCGGTTCTTATTTCCTTCCTTGTCAGTCCATAGCTGCGGCTACGCTCAAACTTCGTAAGAAAATCTGACCTCGGGAATCTTATTCAAATATGAAGTGACTTGGTTTTTTATTATTACCAAGTCATTCTCTTTCATATTTCCAAGCCGCATTCTTTCATATTACCAAGTCGCCCTACGGCCTGTCACGGCAGTGGATGCCGTTCCTTGAAGAGGATGACGATCATGGTTTTTGTTGCCAATCATTGAAACGGTTGTCGATGCCGGTTGTTGCCATCCCTTGAAGCGGATTATTGTTCCCGTTCCTTGAGCGGTTGCCTTTTCCGTATTCGGAATCGTCCTCATTCTTAATTCCCGTTCCGGACCTGGCACTCCGTCACCTCCATCTCTGCGATACTTGTCTCGAGCGCCATGCCTACAGCAATCTGATTCCTTATCTTGTGAGTCAAGTGTTGCCCTATGGACGGTGCTTGACTCATTTGCACCCCACACGCCTCTCTCAGAATAGGGTTATCAAGACAAGTTGCAGGTCTTTTAATTTGCCCCGCCCCAGCCTGTACGAATAGACTGTTATCCAAAGTAATGAAAGATTATCCGTAATTCTCACAGAACAGTCAATGTGAAAGATCCAAACCCGGAAGCCGTCACAAAGCGGGCGGAGCGAGCCAACGGCGGAGCTCGCGCAGCCTGCTTTGAACAGCCGGAGGACGTATATTCCGGCTGCGTTGACGCCGGACCGGCCAAGTACACTTTTGTTAATCAAGATCTATCCATCCAAGATATGAGGCTATGTTCTGAAGGCCTGTTTATCGCGCGCCATGGAGATGCTTGCCGGATAATGATCTCGTGACATTCATCTGCACACCCACCCCACTGTTCTACGTACCTGTGTGGCAGGTAGGCGGTGCAGATGGACACAATTCCTTTCCATTGGGACACCCTGGATGCCCTACAGGGCCTTAGAATGGCATGTCTTTGTCCAAATGAATGTCACGAAACCGGGACTGTTGCCTCGGCACCCACACTTCTGTTTGCCCGATAATGGGTGACGCAGAATTGTCCGGAATTGCCGCATTTCATTCACGCTGAT
>JALFFZ010000054.1 GCA_022777585.1 Bacteroidales bacterium
TTCGCCGCATTCAATGACGGCAACTCCGGCCAGGACAACAAGAACCTCACCGTATCCACGGCGACTGGAATTACCATCGAACCTGTGAAGGATGTGTTCAAAATCCGCGGCGAGTTTGCCTATAAGACGGTGCGCAAGTCACTTGACAGATACGTGGCTCCTGTTGCCTACAGCGTTTCCCCTGATGTGATGACTGACTATGTGAAGCAGGTTGACTCCTACCTCAGAAGCCAGGACTACATCACCAATCACATCACTGCCAACGTGGTCGCTACCTGGACCCCGAAACTCGGGGACAATCACGACCTCAACGTGGTGGCCGGATGGAACCTGGAGAACAATGTTTATCGTCGCCAGGGCCAGATGAGGACAGGTATCCTCTATCCGGAGAAACCTAACTTCGAACTTATGGACGGCCAGGAAATCGAGATGATAGACGACGGAAGCGAATACGGCATTGTCGGAGTTTTCGCCCGCGTCAACTACTCCCTCCTCAAAAGATATATATTCGAGTTTTCTGCCCGCGAGGACGGCAGCTCCAAGTTCCCTTCAAACCAGAGATGGGGATTCTTCCCTTCCGGCTCAATAGGTTGGAGACTCTCAGAGGAGCCTTGGATGAAGGCCACCAGAGGCTGGCTTGACAACTTCAAGATCCGCGCTAATGCCGGAGCTCTCGGCAACGGTACAGTCGCAGCCTACGCATTCCTCACCACTATGGGAATGAAAAAGACCACTGCGGTTTTCGATGGAACTCTTCAGAACAAGGTCAGCGACCCTTCAGTCGTTCCTGACAATCTTACCTGGGAGAAGGTTGCGACATACGACATCGGTCTCGACGCCGACTTCCTCAAGAGCCGTCTCTCATTCTCCGGGGACTATTATGTAAGGAACACCACAGACCTCTATATCAACGGTCCTGAAATCCCTGCCACATTCGGTGATTCCACGCCAAAGGGCAATTACGGAGCCCTCCAGACCAAGGGCTGGGAACTCACCCTCTCCTGGAGAGACCAGTTCAAGATGGGTGGAAAGGACTTCACCTACAGCATCAAGGGCAGTTTGTGGGACAGCAGGACATGGGTGACCAAGTACTACAACCAGTCGGGAGGAATGTTCAACTACTATGAGGGCAAGGAACTCGGGGAAATCTGGGGATTCCGTACGGCCGGCCTCTTCCAGTCCAATGAGGAGGCAGCCGCCTGGCCTAAGGATACATTCCATAATTTTGTGCCTGTCTCAGGCCCTTATGCCGGTGACGTGAAGTTCGTGGACGTGAATGGAGACAATACCATCAATACAGGTTCCTGGACATTGGATGACCACGGAGATCTCGAAAGAATCGGAAATGAGGCCCCGCGCTACCAGTTCGGTCTCAATCTCGACTTCCGCTGGAACGGAATCGGCCTCAGCGCATTCTTCCAGGGTGTGGGCAAGCGTGACTGGTATCCTTCGCAGGGCACGGACTTCTTCTGGGGTTCATACGGTAGGGCATACGCATACGCCCTCAAGACCCAGCGTTCAAGCCACGCAATCCTCGACAAGACTACCGAGAACTGGACATTGGCCAATGCCTCAGAAGACCCTTATTGGCCTCGCCAGACCTACGGAACTGCCGACAGTGCTACAGGTGCCCTCACATTCCCGAATGACAGATATCTCCAGAATGCTGCCTATGTCCGTCTCAAGACACTGACCCTCGACTACAGTCTTCCGAAGAAGGTTGTCGAAAAGGCTCATCTCCAGCAGGTACGCTTCTATTTGACCGGAGAGAACCTCTGGACCTGGTCTCCGATGTTCAAGCACACCAGGATGTTCGATCCTGAGGTCATCGGCAACGGTGACAGCGATTTCCACAGCGGAACTTCCACCACTATGGGTGACGGGTACAGCTATCCTCTCCTCAGAACATTTACATTCGGTGTCAACATCACTCTCTGATTCCGTGAAACAGGGTACTAAATATTTGAAGGTTATGAAACACACTATAACAATATTTTCAATCTGCGCAGCAGCTCTTGTCTCTCTGACATCCTGCGAGAAGTTCTTTGACAGGGAGCCTCTCGACCAGTTCGCCGCAGAGCAGTTCTTTTCGACCAAGACAGATCTTGAGTATTATGCCAATGGCCTGATTGATACCGCATTGCCTGATTTCGACGACGTGGCTCTCGGAGAAGACAGATATACGGACCTCTGTGGAACCAAGGAGTCCAAGAACTTTTTCTGGCCTGACCGCTACACCGCCTCGATTGCCTCCGGATGGTCCTATTCGAACTGGTCATTCCTCCGTCAGGTAGCCTATATGCTTGACAATATGAAGAATGCGAAGAGCAATGTCTCACCTGAAGTTTACAATCATTATGAAGGTGTCGCCAGATATTTCAGGGCACTGTCCACATTCAACAAGGTGAAGAAATTCGGTGACGTATACTGGATTGACCATGTGGTCAGCCCGTCTGATTCAACCATTCTCTATGGCCCGCGACAGGACAGGGAATTCATTATGCACAATATTGTGGAGGACCTGAAGTTTGCCGCTGAGAACTGCCTCGCATCAGGTGCCGGAATCAGGACTGACGGCTGCATCTATGTGAACAAATATACCGCAGAGGCTCTCGCCTCGAGAATCTGCCTCTACGAGGGTACATACCGCAAGTATCACAGCACCAATCCTTCCACCGGAAGGCCTTGGACAGGTGAGTATGAATCTGCTGAAGATCTTCTCAAACTTGCAATGGATTTCGCAGGCGACCTTATGGAATCCGGCGTGTTCAAGCTCCACTCCAACTACAGGGAACTCTTCACCAGTACCAAACTTCCTTCCGACGAGGTTATCTGGGGAAGGACCTGCAATGAGGAACTCGGTGTTGCCCACAAGGTTACATACAAATATTGCTCTACCACATCTTCACTTCTATACGGCCCTACCAAGGATTATGTGATGATGTTCCTCGACAAGAGCGGAAAGCCTCTTCCTTCGGCTGAGATTTCCGTTACAAAAGAGTTTGAGAACAGGGACAACCGTCTTGCCGCCACGGTTCTCGCACCCGGCCAGAAGATGATCAATGCCCAGGGCAAGGAGGTGGATTTCGCTCCGGACTTTACATGGACAACCACCGGATATATTTGGATTAAATGGGTAATCCCTGAGTATTCCCCTATGAATGAGGGTGGTACCGACAAATCCCTCAACTCCGTTCCGGTTCTCAGATATGCCGAGGTGCTCCTGAATTATGCCGAGGCTGCCGAGGAACTCGGAATGATGGACAAGAGTATTTGGGACAAGACAATCGGCGAACTCAGGAAGGTACACGGAGGACTTACTTCCGCTCCATATCCGGGAGAAGCCGGCTATACCGCCGACCCTATTCTCAGGGCTTATTTCACCGAGGATCTGCTGCATTCTGTGGAACTTTCCGATGTCGCATTGGAAATCAGGCGTGAGAGGGCTGTGGAGATGATGTTTGAGGAAGGAAGACATTACGATGATCTTATGAGATGGAACATAGGAGACATCATTGAGCGCAGATACAAGCATCAGGGATGGAAAGGTATTTATATCACCAAGGAGGAGGCCTCCTCAGGCTTCAACTTCAACGGGAAACATTATACGGTTTCTACAACCTCTCCTACCGGTCAGACAAATATCAAGGTTACCACTGCTGCGGACAAGAACCACACTCTTTCCAACGGCACTTACGGATATCTTATCTACAACTACCAGCTCCAGTGGGATGACAAGATGTATCTTTATCCAATCCCTGTAACTGCGAAGAACGTCAATCCTCAGCTTGGCCAGAACGAAGGCTGGCAGTGGCTGTAAACCAATGAAATAATGAAGATTATGAATAAGAAGATATTAGCGTTCCTTGCCGCTGGGCTGTCATTGTTTGCCTGCAGGGAAGAAATAAGGGAAGCTGTGGATCCGGAGATTTCCGTGGATCCGGTGAAGATTGAGACCAGCTATGCAGGTGAGGTCTGTGACATTGACGTGACGGCCAATACCGGCTGGGTGCTTGAGAGAACTGATGCCGAGGGCAATGAGATTTCATGGGTCAAGGTTGACAGGCTCAATGGAAAGGGAAGCTGCGCAATGCAGGTGAAGATTCTTGAGAACAAGGGTACCGAGGAGAGGACAGCTGTCCTCAAGTTCATTGCCGGTGATGAGGGTGAGGCCAATGCCTTCATTGATATCAGGCAGGGAGTGAACCCGAATCCTGACCCTGAACCAGATCCAGATCCTGATCCGGACCCTGACCCTGTACCTGGCGAAGGCTATGATTTCCCTATGATACAGCGCTTTACGACCGGACTCAGCGTGGCTGGCGAAGGCGGAGCCGTCAAGAAATACTCAGTTGGCGAGATGCCTATTGTCGACGCAACAGTCAGCGGCTCGAAGATTGTCTTTGCGAAGGGACTTGAGATAGAGGCTTCTGCAGGAACCTACACCGTTGCCCGTCCTGCCCATACCAACCCTACCCAGAACGCAGGTTTCCAGGAGGGATTCTGCCTCGAAGGCTTTGAGACCGGAACCATAACCTACACCATTCCTCTCAAGGAAGCCCTCAGCGGAAAGGTACGTTTCTTCAAGGGCCAGAGAAGGGAGACTTCAGACAGTTACTCCTGGAGCTCTGACGGCGGCCAGACATTTACTGAAGTCGGTGCAGCGACAGGCGGTGCATCAGATGCATTCTGGAAATATCTCGACTTCGAGATTCCTGCATCCGCAGCTGTTCCTGCCGGCGGCAAGCTCATCATCAGGGAGAATGTGACTTACAATGCCAGCGACGTTTATGGCGGAATCATGATGCAGTGCGGAGTGTCCCTCCAGACTTCAGAGGGAGAGAAGAGCAGTGTTCCTGCAATGACTGAGGCAGGTGTCGCTTTCTCGGAAGGCTTCGACAACATTATCTCCGCCCCGGCTGCCCAGATTCTCGACTACGGCTTTATGAAGTCCTGGACATCAGGCAAATACACTGCTCCATCCTATACTGCCGACAAGGTTGCTGACATGCCTTCGGTGGTCAGCGTGGATAAATGCTGGTCAAGGCCGGGCTTCCTCCAGATCGGTTTTGCGGACGAGGCGATGGCTTATTCGACAAAAGAGTACTATCTCCCAGGCTCATACAGCATCAATATCGGTGAAAGGCTCAAGGAAATGGGACTGTCCAAGGCTGACCTGACCGTGACCTTCCGTGCTGCAGGCCTCACGACCGCATTCGGTGAGAATGGAAATGCGGAGCCGGTGCTTTCAGCTACATCTGGAACAGTAAGTGACGGTGGCAATGTCGTCCTCACTCCAGACCAGTGGAAGGATTACAGCTTCTCAATCACGGACGCTGACCAGACAACTGTCCTTACAATTGCCAGCAACTCCACTACAGCTGGCGCGTTGGCAGGCAAGCCTGACAACAGGTTCTTCATTGACGATATCGTGGTAAAGGCGGAGGCTGCCGAGGCGAAGCCGCTCGAACTCTCGTTCGACTTCACAGTGGAAGGACTCAACTGGCCGACCGGCAAGACCGCCTGGAATGTTTACAAGGGCTATGATTCCGGTCTTGCAATTGACAATGACGGAACTGCCGATGAGGCCAATACCCACAGAAGGGTGACTGTAGGCTATCCGCTCAACGGCACGGAGTACGATTTCGTCCTCGCCGACCCTGACGGAGCCACTGCGCACAATGTATATCAGAGTGTCGGAAAGGGAATTTACGTAGGTACATTGAGATATGTTGGCCTTCCTGCAATAGATGGTATGAGACTTGCTCAGGTCGTGATGGTTCAGAATGCCAGCACAAAGGATCCTGCCACATTCTCCAGAAATGTCGGTATCAGCAGCAATATTGTTGATACCAAGGATGAGGGAGTGGTCTATATTCCTGGCGGTGAACTCCAGAACCAGTGTACCAATATGGGCGAATATACATATGATATCACTGATTCGGCTGCGGGAACAATGTACTACCTGCATTCGCCCAACAATGCCAGCATAGTGTATTCACTGAAACTTACATATATTCCGGTAGAATAATGAGAAAGAACGGATTGCCAGCTGTTTTCGGCTGCATGATGATGACATTGACACTCCTGTCCTGTGGCGGGAGTGTTGATGGTTCCGGCGAGATTGCCGTTGCTCCTTACACGTTGCAGGCTGTCTCCGAATTGTCAACTTATGATTTGGACGTGGTCGCCGACTGCTCCTGGACTGCAGAAATCCAGTCTGCGGACGAGGTCGAGGCTGACTGGCTCACCCTTTCCAAGCGGAAGGGTACCGGGGATGCCAAGCTGACCTTGAGGGTTTTCGAGAACAAATACAGCTCGGAGAGAAAGGCTGTGGTGAACTTCCTGGTCGGTGAGGCGGTCAAGGCCACTGTTAATGTGACCCAGGCAGGAGCCAGCGGCGGGGAAGATATGTCCAGTGCGGATCTCCGTGTGGGCTCATACAACCTCAGGATGTCCTCCCTGGATGATTCCGATGCGCAGAACAAATGGTCTGTCAGGAAGAGCCGCCTTCTTACCTCCATCAAGGAAAATGACTTCGACATTTTCGGAGTGCAGGAGGTGGACCTGACCACTCAGCAATGGCTCAAGGACAATCTCGGCAGCGAGTATGAGTGCTGGTTCTTCAGCCCATACGCCCAGAGCGGAACAGGTGACAAAGCCCAGGGCATCCTTTACAGGAAGAACATGCTTTCCATCTCGGACAAGCATTATTTCTGGGCCTCGGATACTCCTGATGTCTGCTCGGTCAATGATACCGGCGATTCAGGGAATTTCCGCAGGGGAGGCCATTGCGCCATTTTCACTCACAAGGCGACAGGTGTCAGGTTCTTCTTCATGAATACGCACGCCTGCCTGAACAAGGAACCGAATGCCGCCTATGCCTATGTTTATGCAGATCAGGAGAAGAAATACAATCCGGAAGGCCTTCCGTCCTTCTTTGTGGGGGATATGAACGCCCGTCCTGAGTATGATGCTCCTGCCAAGTACAAGGAACATTGGAAAGACAGTTTTGAGACTGCCGCGAAGCGTTCAGGTGCAGCCGCTACCTACAACGGATATTCCAATGCTTCAGGGAAATACAGGATTGACTATATTTTCCACAGGGGCAAGGTCAATGTCAAGGAGTTCTGCATCAATAATGCTCTTTACGACAATCTCTATGCTTCCGATCATTTCCCTATTTACGCTGATGTAACTATAACCAAATGAAACTCAATAGATTGATTGCTGCTGCGGTTGTTTTCGCCGCTATTGTTTCCTGCTCTGAGGCACCTTCTTCGGCTCCGGCTGCAGAGGTAGCCGCCTCCGGGGTCTGCATTGCCAATGACAATATCCGTGTGACCATTGGCCAGGACGGTTCACTCGTGGAACTTGTCAACCTGAATACGGGACAGAACTATGCTTCAGGAGCCCTTCTGTGGAGGCTCTATTACGATTCCAAGGCAGAGAAGGAGATTGAGATCTGCGGGGATGTACAGAGTCCCGAAGTCACGGCAGAGGGCAATGTCATCACCATTTCCTATGACTCCCTGAAGGTACGGGACTATGCTGTGGATATGGCAATGACCCTGAAGGTGATTCTGGAGGACGACAAGGTCAGATTCGCATCGGAACTCTCCAACAATGAGGCACATACGGTAATCCGTGAACTTCATTATCCTCTGGTTCACGGGGCGGTTCTGCCGGCTGACCATAAGCTTTATACCGCAGAGGCCGGTGGCCGTCTTTATGCCGAGCCGCAGAAAGTTCTGAGCAGGCTGGAGTCATCTCCTTACAAGAAGCCGGAACAGTTCTTCCGCCAGAAGAATGTGAAATACGGTGCCAAGGTTTTCATGAACTGCTTTGCTCTCCTGGGAGAGAATCAGGGCCTGTATTTCGGCAGCCACGACCCTTCATTCCAGGATACCTGGCACGGTCTCAGGGCCTACAAGGGGAAGAACGGCAAGTTTGACTGCCTGGAGTTCGGTTTCTTCAAATATCCTCATTGTTTCAGCGGTGAGACCTGGTCCTGCGATGCCAATGTCGTGGCCCCATATTCGGGAACATGGCACGTGGCCAGCCGCATTTACCGTACCTGGGTCAATACCTGGTGGGACCACAGGGAGAGTCCGCAGTGGCTTAGAGAGATGAAGAGCTGGCACAGGGTGATTTTCAAGCACCAGTACGGCGAGTATCTCTTCAAATATCCTGATCTCTACGGCCGGGTTGACCAGGCTGGCCAGAGCGTAGGCTGCAACACGGTGTTCCTCTTCGGCTGGTGGGCCGAGGGAATGGACCACGGCAATCCGGACTATTCCCCTGACGAGTCCCAGGGCGGTGACGCTGGCCTGAAGGAGGCAATTGCACGTTATCAGGCAAATGGCAACAATCTCATTCTTTATTACAATGGAAAACTGATTGACCGTGAGAGCCGCTTCTATCTCAGCGGAATGGGCTCAAAGGTATGCCGTCACGACAATACCGGCTCGGAAATCCTTGAAAGATACAAGTTTACGGGTAAGGGAACCTGGCTCGGAGAGTATGACCAGAGAACTTTTGCGGTGGCAACCATGATGGACCCGCAGTGGAACGAGGTCCTCTTCGCATTGCAGGACAGGGCCTACGGTCTCGGCGCGAAATCAGTGTTCTTCGACCAGCTCGGATACATTGAGTCTGAAAGTACCAATTGGGATACTTCCCGGGAATTCCCGGTTCCGGACATTCACGGAATCCTGAAGCGCTCCCAGTGTCTCAAGCTCCTGAGGGACAGATATGCCGACATTGACCCGGACTTCGCTCTCGGTGCAGAAGGAACTGTGGATGCTCTCGCCCAGTACTGCGACTACACCCACGGCTATCCTGCCAATGACGGTCCTGAACGCTTCGTGAACTTCTTCAGATATACCTTCCCTGAAATCATTCTCACTGACAGGGGCCAGAGGGATGACGAGAATGTGGCCTATCACGTGAACTACACCCTGCTTGACGGTCAGCGCAATGACATTGAAATCTACCGCTGCCGCAATATCATTGATGATACTCCTGTCTATCAGGCGTATCTTGCCGAGGCAAACAAGATAAAGAAGGAGTACAAGGACTGCCTGCTCCTGGGACGTTACAACGATGTCTTCGGCTTCACCTGCTCCGACAATGAGATTGACGCGCGTTCATTCCTCAGCGAAGACGGCAAGAAGATGGTGATAGTGGCCGCCAATCAGTTCTGTCCTCAGGCCAGGACTGCGAAAATCAATGTGCCGGGATACAGATTTGCCGGCTCGATGACTCTGGGCAATGCCAAAGTCAAGGCAGGCGGTGTCAAGGTTACACTTGGGCAATATGATTTGGCGGCATTGCTCTATGTGGCTGATTGATGACCGTCAGCATGTTTGACAAGAGGCCGGCCGGAAACGCCGGCCTCTTTCTGTCTGACCTTCGCGGAATTTCATTTTATTTGTTAATATTGAAATTATTGTATATTTTGGGCCGTAATATTGGTAAACGGACCTGATGAATATGTATAGAGGACATAAATACTTTGCATTGTACTCCGTTCTGGTGATGGTAATGTTTTTATCGCCAGGCATTTACGCAGGTGCCCAGTCCGTTCGGGACAAGGGTGCGGTATCCGGATTGATAAAGGACAGTGAAGGGGAACCTCTGGTCGGAGTCTTCGTCTTTTACAAGGGGACTAAAGATGGTGTGACTTCGGATCTGGACGGGAGGTACAGCATTGCGGCCCCTTCGCGGGAATCCGTGCTCGTATTCCAGTATCTTGGCATGAAGACAGTTGAAAAGACTGTTTCCGGAGAGTGTACCCTGGATGTGACCCTTGATGCGGACAATGAACTTGAAGGCGCCTATATCGTGGGAGCCTACGGAACGGCCCAGAGACAGGAAGATATGGTGGGCTCCGCATTCCAGATCAGCAGTGAGGCGTTTGAGAACAAGCCGAAGACCAGGGTTGAGACTATGCTGGAAGGCCTTGTTCCGGGCTTGTCAGTCTCTCCGAATACTGACTATGCTTCCACTGTAAGGTCCCGTTACAATACCAGAGTCCGTGGCGATGCCTCATTGTCGGCATCCAGCGAGCCGCTCTGGATTGTGGACGGGGTACAGTACTACACAGGCAACAGGACCAATCAGATAATAGGAATGAGCAGTTCGGTCGGCCCTCTCTCATTTCTTGATCCTGACGACATTGAGTCAATCACTGTGCTGAAGGATGCGGACCAGACCACAATATACGGCTCCAACGGCTCCAACGGAGTTATTCTCATAACGACAAAATCGGGAAGCAAGAGTACCCCGCTGCGGGTTTCTGCAAAGATAAATGCCGGAGTTGTGGCATCTGACAAGACCACGATGTTCAAGATGATGAATGCTTCACAGTATCTTGAGGTAGCCAGGGAGGCATGGGCGAACTCCGGATACAGTGCCGATTCTTTCCCTTTGCAGGACAATGATCTGAATTCCTATTCTACTACGGATACACATTGGTTTGATGAGTACATAGGGCTGGGTGACAACCTGTATGCGAATGTCACTCTCAGCAGCGGAACCGGCAAAGTGACAACTTACAATTCCGTGTCATATTACAGGGAAGACCACACTGTAAAGAAGGACAGGCAGCAGAGATTCACTTTTTCCAGCAAGAATACATTCACCTTCAACAAGTATCTGGACCTTACGACAAATATCAACGGGTCCTATAACATCAATGACATCGTGAATGTCGGCAAGGAGTACCTGTCAATTTCTCCGGTCCTCGACCCATACAACAGTGACGGAACCTACAGGCTCTATTACAAGGTATGGGATTCTTCGCTCAATGACTGGAGTGTGAAGAAGTTCACGTACAACAGTGTTCCATCCCGGGATGAGGATGACAATACACAGAAAAGCGTCTATGTCAAAGCGAATGCCCAGCTCGGTATCAATATCATTGAAGGACTGAAGTTTACGGCGCTCTTCGATTTCGACATCACGGCGTCGCAGGAGGATATTTATCATTCGAAGAAGACATTGGGCGGCATCAATTCCAACGGTGACGCTGTGGGATATTCTCACAGGGCTTTTGCGTCCTATATGTCCTGGCAGAATGTGGAAAGGCTCAATTTTGACAGAAAGTTCGGACGGCACAAGGTTGGCGCAGTTGCGGTTTTCGAGATGTACAACCATACCAACAAGCTCCTTTCAGCAAGCGGCCAGGGCTTTATGACGGACAATATCAAGGAACTGGCTTATGCGGATGACTCCACAATAGACGCCTCATCCAATACGTATTATGACAGGAGGATGTCGTTCATTGCCCGTGCGTCCTATTCTTATGACTCGAGATATTATGTTTCCGGCAATTTCAGACGTGACGGAAACTCGAATTTCGGCAAATATGCAAGATGGTCAAATTTCTGGTCTGTGGGCGTGTCCTGGAATATCCATAAAGAGGCATTTTTCAACAGCAGCCTCATAAATATGCTTAAGTTGAAAGCTTCCTACGGTATTGACGGAAATTCCAGGATAGATGCTTCTGTTGCCAAAGGAAGTTATTCCTATTCGGATTCTTATGCTTATGGCGGTGTTTCCGGGGCTAAGATCGGCTCTGTCCCCAATCCTGGCCTTTCCTGGGAAACTACCGCGAAATTGAATGCCGGAGCGAGGATTGAGTTGAAGAACATTCTTGATTTTGAAATTGAGTACTACAACAACACTACCCGTGACCTTCTTTCCCAGGTTTACGTGTCAAGAGCCGTGTCGGCGGACAAGGTATATGCCAATATCGGCCGTGTAATGAATCAGGGCGTGGAAATCAACCTGAGGACAACGAATTTCAGCCGACCGGACTTTGCCTGGTACACGACGCTCAATCTTGCGCATAACCGCAACCGCATCCTTGAACTGTACAATGATATGCTTACCAGCTACGGGGAATATGCCAACAAGGCAGGTTATGAGAAGCACGTGTATTATCTTGTGAAATGGGCGGGAGTCGATCCTACTGACGGAAGCGCATTGTGGTACGACCTGGACGGCAACCTTACAAAGACTTACAGTACTTCGAACCGTCAGCTGCTCTCGGACATGTCCCGTAATCCTACAGTATTCGGCGGATTGATAAATGAACTTGAGTACAAGAATCTGTCCCTGAGCATCCAGATGAACTACTCGGTCGGAGGGTGGGCTCTGGCTACTTATGCCTCAAACTTCATGAATGACGGATATGACATTGTCTCCACGAACGGCAATCAGGCTATTGAGGTGTATAAGTACAGGTGGACGACACCGGGGCAGGCTTCATTGCTGCCAAAGGTCTCCCAGGTCTCGACCAAGAGCCAGATGACATCTACCCGCTATCTTTACAACAGGACAAATTTTGACATTACCAATATCGCATTGAGCTACAGTCTGCCTCATAAAGTGACATCGAAGATGAAAGTGAGGGGGATGAGTGTGAATTTTGTCTGTGACAATGTCTATCTGTTCACTCTCGGCATGAGCCGGAATGAGAATTCATACAAGACAATGATGTATGGCTATCCGCGTAACCGTACCTTCACCCTCGGACTTAATTTCCAGCTCTGATAAATGATTGTATATGAAACGGAACATCAATAAGATAACATTTATTTGCGCAGTTGCCATAATGTCGTCCTCCTGCCATTTCCTTGAGGTCGAGAAGATTGGCAAGAGCGATATCGAGTCTTTCTTCGAGTCCGAGGAAAGCGTCGAGGCGGCGGTGACAGGCTGCATGGACATCCTCAACGGCTTGGTCGATGACTATATGATTCTCTATCCGGAAATCTGCGGCGACCTGGTGGTGATGAATGCCTCCGAGTCGGGAATGTGGTCGTATATCTATAATTTCGACCTGTCCGAGTCATATAACACCACGCCGATAGGCTTTGTCTGGAACGATGCTTACGAACTTGTGCTGAATGCTTGTGAAATAATCGATTACGCCCCGCAGGTCAAGAAGAGCTATCCCAATGCGGCTGCCATGATTGACAGGCAGGTAGCCCATGCGCATTACCTCCGGGCCATAGCCACATTCTACCTCGCATTATGCTACAGTCAGCATTATTCATATACGGCTGACGCTTCTCATCTGGGTGTCATCCTCATGTCGTCTTTCCCGAACCTGAATGCGGAACTGCGACGCTCGGATGCGGCAGACACTTACAAGTTCATCATTTCGGATTTGAAGAAAGCATATGAACTATATGACGACGACAGGGCTCCTGACCCTCATTTCCCTTCACGGGCTGCTGTCCAGGCTCTTCTGGCGAGGGTCTATCTTTATATGGAAGATTACGGCAATGCCGTTGCCTGCGCCACGGATGTGATTGACAATTACGATTTCAGCCTGACGCCGAGAGACGGTTATTTCGATATGTTCACGACCGTGTCTTCGCGCGGCAGGGAGTCCATCTTCCGGCTGAACGGCTATGGGGAGAACAGCACGATAGGCAAAGCATTTGATTATCAGACCTATATGCTTTTGCCTTCAGAAAAGTTGAAGTCAGTGTTCGAGGAGGATGCGATATCAGGTGCTCCTGACGTGCGCAAGAGCCTCATATCATATGACGGAAAGCCCAACTCCATGGGATGCAGCATGAAATACACTATCCTCGAGCAGGTCTCGGACAAGGATAAGGCAATCGATCTCTTTGTTTCCAGACTCTCCGAGATGTATCTGATAAGGGCTGAGGCGCTTGCGAGGCTGAACAGGGATCTGCAGACTGCCGCCGCAGACGTTGCCATCATCAGAAGCCGTGCCACCGGATTGGCTGCGGATGCCTGCAGACCGGCCCTGGATGCGGGAGCGATACTTGAGGCAGTCTCCCGCGAGCGTGTCAAGGAATTCTATCATGAGGGACATCGGCTGTTCGATATCACAAGGCGCAGGGAAAATCTGGAGAGGGATGCGTCCACTACCTCCATGGTCAGGTCAATGACTTATCCGAACGATGACTTCATTTTCCCGATACCGGGTATTGAGGTGGAAGCCAACAAAGCCATACAGCCAAATCCGAATAATGAGACTCAAAGATGATGAATATGAAAAGTTCCAGATATGTGGCGCTGATGCTGGGCGCCCTGCTTCTCTGCGGCTGCGACATTAATGATCTCAAGCAGTTCACGGATTATTATATGGCTTTCGACATCTCCAGGTCAAGCACCACGACAGTGAATGAGGCGGGAGAATTTGCGGGCAGTTATGCCATTCATTTCTGTACCGCCAAGCGGGATGAGACGGTGAGCGTCAATGTGGAAGTGATTCCCGGAGACGGATTGCGTGAGAATGTGGACTACAAGGTTATTACTTCCACTTCGGTCAAGTTTGCACCTGGAGTGTATGACAAGACGTTTACCATTCAGTGGCTTCCCAACACCCTGGATGCGTCGAAGGACAATTCATTGACTCTCAGGCTTTCCGACTGTTCTGACAATTCAGTGACGCTCGGAGTTCCCGGCCCGGATGAAAAATACCGTTCATTGAAAATATATAAGACGAAATAATAACGATTAATTTACAACATTATGAAAAAGTTTACATTGCTTATGGCGGCCGCCTTACTCTTTGCCGCCTGTGATTCGAAAAATGAAGTTCCGGTCGTGGAAGTGACTATGTCGTCTTTCGGATTTTATGCCGATGCCAACACCGGGGTTATCAAGTCTGACATTCTGGTTGAGAACCCTTCGACAGATATAAGCATTGTCCTTCCGTATGGAGTGTCAGAGGACGCTCTCAAGTCTCTTGTCCCTTCTTTCGAGGTGACTGAAGGCGCAGTAGTGACAGTTGACGATGCTGTTGTTGAAAGCGGAGTCACAGCCGTTGACTTCAGCTATCCGGTCGAGTTCCTGGTTACGGTAAATGAGAAATCAAATGCCCAGTATATAGTCAGGGTGGCCATTGCCGGTCCGGCATCCTTCAAACTCGCAGCTGCAGGTGCGGACGCTGATTCTTTGTATAAGGGACCGTTTATGGCGATTTCTCCGTCAGATGGCAAACCTTATCTGGCAGCAGTGGCGGATGCCCCCGTTTCTGATCAATATTATCCTGTGCTCTACAGATTCGACGAGTCGCTCTCCAAGGTCTGCACTGTGGCGGAAGTCCGTGCTGACCAGCCTACCATCGGATTCTCCCCGGCCGGCGATCTTGTCTACGCATTCTACAACTACGGAAACAAATTCGCCAATGTATATTCTGTGAACGGTGGTTCCGCCTCTCTTCTCGGCGCTGACAATCTGCTGTACAGGCCTATCACCAGCAGCGCTTATCCGACAATAGGAGTAATGCCTTTGTCTGCAAACCAATTGTATGTGGCTTACGGCGTGAACGCAGCTGCGGGAAGCCTTGCCAAGAGGACTCTGAATCTTTGTCGTTGGGACGGCTCTGCCTGGACACAGGAGAATCCGATTGCCGGCCGCGAGGCGGGAGACTATGCCTATGAGGTGTTCACCAAACTTGTGGGCGATGATCAGTATCTTATGCTCTTCAATCAGAACGACCAGAGCCTGTCGCTTTACAAGGTAAGTGCCCAGTCCATCTCTACCGTATTCGAGAGACTCAAGTTTTATATTGATGAGGAAGGAGCGACCCAGGCCAAGATTAACCTCTACGGCCTCAGGATGGACATCGCTTCAGACGGAACCCCATATATACTCGCAGGTGTAGAGGCTTCATCAACTACCGGAAGCGGATACTCTCCGGCTGTTTACAGGTATGACCTTGAGACAAAGACAGCATCTGTGGTCGGTGGAGTGCTCTCTTCTCTCGATGTTCAGACTTCGAAGACTTTCGCTCTTGCCCTCGATGCCAATGATGTACCATATCTTGCCTATGCCGATGGTACGTCCAAGGCTTTGACATTGACTTATATTGATTCGAAGACCAAGACCTGGAGCACTCCTGCCGCCATTTCTGCAGGCGAAGTCGAGGATATCATGATGGATTTCGCACCGGATGGTACCGGATATATATCCTGCTCTGCTGATGACGCGGCAGGCAACTCATATATCAATCTGTATTCGACCAGATAATTGATTGTGGTCAATAATATCATTTCCCTGGCATTGACTTTCCTTCTCTGCCTTCCTTGTGCTGCTGCCGGCATTGCCCGCAGCAGGGGAGTGGAGCAAAGAAGCGGAAAGCCCTTGAGAGTGGCCCTTGTGGGCGACCCTCAGGTGGACAATGCCGGGGAATTGGATTTTGCCCGGAGGTCTGTCATCAAAGAACTGGCAGGGCGGAAAGACATTGATCTGGCTGTATTCCTCGGCGATATAGTCAATGATGCTCCCGGCCTTCTGACTCCGATGAAGCAGAGTCTTGACAGCCTTCCTTTTCCATATTGCTGCATTCCCGGAAATCACGATGACCCTGATGTCTTCAGGTCTGTTTTCGGATATCGGGATACATCTTTCGCCGTCCGCGGAATCAGGTTTGTACTGATAGACAACTCATCCGGTACTCTTTCTGCGGAGCAGAAACGGAATCTTTCCGGTTATCTGGGCATCAAGTCTGCCAGGACCGTCCTCTGCACCCATATCCCATTGAAATTCTGCCGCGATTCCTCGTTTGAAACTGTCACCTTGCAGAATGACCTTCTGCTTGTCAGCGCTCATCTTCACCGGGTTTTCAGAGAAACCTATCAGTCCGGAAATGAGGAGATTTCCGTCGGAGCATCCTGTGGCAGCTGGTGGCGCGGCCCTCTTCGGGACGGCATTCCGTACGCATTGATGAACTGCGGGGCCCCAAGAGGTTATTTCATTGCGGATTTTCGTAGAAACGGCAATTATTCATTGTCCTATAAAGCCATCGGACTTCCTGACCGCGAGCAGGCTTCATTGGCCAGGACTGCGGACAGCATTTTTGTCAATGTTTGGGGAGGCTCGCCTGACGCAAAAGTTTCTTTGAGGGCACTGGCAGGCGGCAGGACAATCAAGAGGCGGTGCAGTCTTTCCCATTCCGTGGCCCCTGAGGTTATGGAGGTGATAAGGACCAATTCGGCAGCAGGGGCGCAGTGGCGGAAAACTCACAGGGATGAATTCATCCCTCTTCGGAAAATATCTTCTTCGCATCTGTGGTCCTGTCCTGCTGAAGGGGAGATTGGCAATGTGGTGATTCGTTACCGGGACAGGAGAATGAAATTCAAACAGCATGACAAGGTGTAAATTATTGCTGAACACTGTTTTGGCTCTATCTTCAATCTCATTCAGCGCATCGGCGGCAGCTGTGGCCGACTCCACTTCGAAAGCCGGAGGCAAGTATGAGAAGACGTTCGTCAATGACCCCTCCTGCGTAAGCTATTCCAATGCGGACGGCTTCGTCAAGTTCCATAAAGTCTCAGGCAAACTGTATATGGAACTTTCAGACCGTGCCATCGGCAAGAGAATGCTGATGGCCTCGACAGTGACCGCTGTCAGCGACCCTGAGGTGCTGCCTGTGGGATATAAGCCGACAAAGCCTCTGTATGTCAGGTTTGAACGTCCTGACAGCCTTGTGATAAACCTTTGCGAGATAACGCTTCTGCCTGACTATGACAAGACGGATTCCGCACTTTCGGCCGCGGTCAGGCGTACGACTCTTGACACCGTTCTGGAGACCTTCCCTCTTTACTGCGAATCCCCGGACGGAGATGCTGCCGTTTTCGATGTCACCTCATTTTTCGGCGGCGGGAATGAGAAACTCGGCCCGGTCAAGTCCGGCACTTCGAATTACATCTCTACCAAATTTTCTCTGAAAAAGGCTTCCGATCTCGTGACAGGGGTCAAGGTCTTTGAGGACAATGCTGCCGTGACATCATCTCATACATATACCATTAATTCGGATGTCCTCGGCCTGGTCAGCCTGAAGAAGGATGAACCGTTCACTGTTACGACGACACGCACGATTCTGATGCTGCCGGACGACATTATGGCGTCACGCAAGGCGGACTCTCGAATCGGCATTTTCCTCACCGACAGGAGACTGCTCAGGGATGGTGAGGAAATAGATAAGTACTCTGTCATAAACCGTTGGCGTATAGAACCTTCTGATACTGCTGCCTATCTTGGGGGAGAATGTGTGGAGCCTGAGGAACATATTGTTTTCTACATTGATGACGCATTTCCGTCCAAATGGAAAGATGCGGCGGTGCGCGGTGTCCTCAGGTGGAATTCCGCATTCGAGGATATTGGCTTCAAGGATGTCATCCAGGTCAGGGATTTTCCGGATGACGACCCTGAGTTTGACCCTGACAATCTGAAATATTCGTGCATAAGGTATGTGCCATCCACCGTTGCCAATGCCATGGGCCCTTCCTGGGTTGACCCTGTGTCCGGCGAGATAATCAATGCTTCAGTAATCGTTTACAATGACGTAGTGTCTCTTGCAGGCGGCTGGCGTTTCTGCCAGACTGCCCAGCTCGATCCGCGGGCGAGGCTTGCCCAGATGCCTCAGGATTTGCTTGAAGAGACAATCGAATATGTTCTGGCTCATGAAGTTGGACATTGTCTCGGTTTCATGCACAATATGGCGGCGTCAGCGGCCTGGCCGACAGATTCATTGCGGAGCCCGTCATTCACGCGGGCCAATGGCACTACCGCCTCGATAATGGATTATGCCAGATTCAATTACGTTGCGCAGCCGGAGGATATCGGGGTGTCTCTTGATCCTCCATACCTTGGACCTTACGACCGTTTCCTTGTGAAATACGCCTACTCTTTCATCCCGGAAGATGCAGATTCCGTGGTGGAGCGCTGGGTGGACGAAAAGGCTGGCGATCCCGTCTACAGATATGGCAGACAGCAGGTAAAAGCAAGATATGATCCAAGCGCAATCGAAGAGGATCTAGGCAATGACCCTGTCAGGTCATCGGAATATGGAATCTCCAATCTCAAATATATAATAGCCCATAACGGGGAGTGGGCTGATGATGCAACCGATCCGGACGGCAAGTTGCGAAGAGAACGTTATAAGCTGATAGTCAAGCAGATGGGCCGCTATCTTTCGGCGGTTGCGGCCAATGTCGGAGGTATCTATCTTAATCAGGTCAAGTCCGGGGTATCCTCTTTGGAGCCAGCCGTTGCAGTGCCTGCCGGAGTTCAGAAGGAATCATTGGAATGGGTGCTGGACAATTTGCTCGATATGGATTGGCTATCGGCGGAAGCTGCTTCTTGTCCAAGGATTCTCGCCGTCGATGAGGCTGACATCCTTGTCTTCAATACAGCCTCGGATCTGTTCTCCACATGGGAAAATGTCATTATCAGTTCATATATGGCACGAGATGATATATTCACGCTCGTTGACTGGCTTAAGACCATTGATTCCGTAATCTGGAGGGGAGACCTTACCCCGGATCGTATGACGATACAGAAGATATATGTCAACTCCCTTGTCTCGGCGGCATCCAGGAAGACCAGCATATCCAAATTGTCCCTTCTTTCAGATGATTTGTCTTCAGGGAGCCTGCCGGCTGACGATTCTTTCGGACCTGCCGGATACTCCTGGCAGACTAAAGTCAACATCAAGCCTGTCAACAATGCCAAGGAATTATTTTCATTTGAATTGTGTGAACTGCAGAACAGATTGAAAAAACTTCTCCGCTCCGCGAAGAATGAAGTTGCCAAAGCTCATTATCTATCCCTGATAGATGCGATAGAATCTGAGGCTCAGTAGGATTTCATTGTCCCGAACTTATACCTTATGCTCCATTCCGCGCTTTCGCCGGGCTCTATATGAAATTTGATGTAGGGCTCCAGGCAGGCGACTTCGTGATTGCACCAGAATACGGCATAGTCCATCGTGGCATCGGAGGATGCGTCCACGGTCAGTCCCTTGGCCCGGTTCAGGAGGCGGAACGAATAATTGCGCTGAGGCTCAGGTCCTTGCAGGTCTCCCATAAAGACGCTTTCTCCCGGTTCCAGATCACGGGTAAAGCGTATTCCGCTGTCAGTGAGATGTACGCAGTCATATTCGCTGCGCCAATGTCCTGAAGGCTTGAATGGGAGGTCGAATTCCGTATCCCTGCCGGTGAATGCGCCGTCCAGGACGAAGAAATTGTGATTGTATGTCTGGAAATCCATCGCCTTACAGCCGAGATTGACCAGCTTATGTTCAATCACCAGACCGCCGTCTTCTTCTATGGAAACCTTCTTCACATAGTTGTAGCCATATTTTCCGTAATTCAGCCTCTGCCCGAATACGGCGCTGCCATCATTGTGATTGAAACTGCGCTCTCCTTCATCAATGATTTCATAAAGCTTGAATCGGTCATACGGCTCCGCATCCCTCCGGAGTATTCCGACCCCGATTTTCAGGAAGCCTTCTCCTGCTTCCGCCTCGTCGTAGCCGATCTGGGTGAATTCCTCCGCGGGGCCGCCGACAGCATCGTGCTTGAGCGGGTCATATTGCAGGAACCACTGGCTTACATACTGTCTGCCCGCATTGCTCAGGGTCAGGATAATCCCGCTTCTGTCAAATCTTGTTCCTCTGTAATACGGGTTCTCAATGTCCTCGCGGACCAGTCCGAGGCTCGTCGGTCCATTGTGCAGCTCAATCATCAGAATGTATTCCTTTTGTTCATCTTGAAGTCTATGTGCTTTTTCCACAGGGTTTTTGCATTGACCATCCTGGCTATCTCGCGCCCCATTTCATTGAAATCAGTCGAGATTGTGGTAAGCCCGTTGAGGACTACGCGGTCGATAGGCGAGTCATTGTAGGAAATGATGTAGTAGTCTGTACCGACAGTCATTCCTTTCGCATTGTCGACGAGAGAGATTAGACCGGGGTCAAGCTGGCTGGTCAGCACGAGGAAGGCATCGCCCTTCCTGACTTTCTCGGGAGCACAACTCATAAACTCGACCTCGATTCCGTTCTCCCGGCAGAATTCGCTGATTTTTCTCTGAATCAGAGAACCGTAGAGGGATGTCGGGAGCGTGATGACATTGAGTTTACCTATGGTTTTCAATTTCCTCAGACCCTGTTCCAGACCTGCAGCGACGTCGTTCTCGAAGTCCTGGTAGGCGGCGCCGAAATTACCGATCATGCCAGGCATCAGTCTGTCCACCATTATAAGCTTCTGATTCGGAATCCTCTTTATTATCTTCATAGCCTTTTCCTGGACATTCGGGTCAAGGCTGAAGTGCGGTGATACTATGTAGTAGTCGTATCTTCCGAGATTCTCATTTATGAAATACTCGAACAGGGTTATGTCCTGGTTGAACAGAAGAATGGTGTCCTCCGACTTCACTGTCAGCACCTGGTGGAAGCCGTGGACAATCTCCTGCTTGTATATGCTGAACTTGTCCATAAGGAAAAGTACTGAAACACTGTCTTTTGTGGAGTCGTCAGCGACATAGAAGCCTTTTCCCTGCTTTGCCTCCAGAATGCCGTTTTTACTGAGAATGTTATAGGCACGCTTCACTGTTTCCTTGGAAATGCGGAGTTCATCCGCAAGAGCATTCATGGACGGAACAAGCTCACCTGCCTTGAGGCTGCCTTTCCTTACGGCCTCCGTAACCGCATCCACGAGCTGGCGGTAAACAGCGGCCTTGCTGTTCGTATCAATATTGAACCGAATCATAGAAAATGCGAAAAACTTAACTTTGGTATAGTCAAATATACTACATTTTTCTTAAAATCAAGCACTTCAGGGCATTATTTGCAAATTTTCTCAAAATACTGTGGTGTGGTGTGGTATTTTAAAGAAAAAGTGCTATATTTGCAAAAATTAAAAATTATGGCAATGAATTCCGAAAGTCCTGTACAAACCGGAACCCTGGAGAAGTCCTGGGTCAAATGGGAGGTTCTGCTCCTTCTCTGGATGGCCTATCTCCTCAATCAGGGAGACCGTCAGGTTTTCAACACGGTTCTTCCTTCCATAAGGGAAGCCCTGTCACTTACGGATACATCAGTCGGTCTGATTGCAACCATCTTCAACCTTTTCTATGCATTCATGGTTCCTCTCGGAGGCTGGGCGGGTGACCGTTTCAGCCGTAAATGGGTGGTTACCATCTCTATATTGTTCTGGAGTGTTGCCACAATGTTCACCGGACTCGCCAATGGAGTCTTTCTCCTTGTGATGATGAGGAGCGTAGCTACAGGCGGCGGTGAAGCGTTCTTCGGCCCGGCTAACTATTCGCTTCTGGGTCAATATCATACTGATACAAGAGCCCGGGCAATGTCCATCCACCAGACTGCCTATTATGTGGGGGTGATTCTGGCAGGATGGCTCGCCGGGGCGATTGCCGATTACTTTGACACGCTTAACCCGGGAAATGGCTGGAAGTATTCCTTCATCATCTTCGGAGCCGCCGGCATCATCTGGGGCATACTGATGGCTGTCCGCCTGAAGGACAAGCCTTTGTCAAAGGAGGAAATCGCAGCCAGGGATGCTGCCAGACCTGGTATCCTGGACGGATTCAAGACAGTGTTCACGACGCCTACAGCCGCAGTGCTGACCATAGGTTTTTCCGGACTGATATTCGTGATTACCGGTTATATGACCTGGATTCCTGCCTTCCTTCAGGAGGAACTTGGCCAGAGCCAGGCTGCTGCCGGTTTCAATTCAATGTTCTGGACCTATGTCGCGGCGTTCATCGGAGTGTTGATTGCCGGCGGGCTTTCCGACAGACTTGCCAGGAAGCATCACCGCTCAAGGATGATTCTCCAGGCCCTCGGACTCATTGGCGGAGCACTGCCCCTGCTGTTCATGTCCCACAGCAAGGTGCTCTGGGTGCTCTACCTGTGCTTCGCCGTATGGGGTTTCTTCAGGGCATTCTTCGATGCCAATACATACGCGGTCCTCTATGACGTGACGCCTGAGCCGCTTCACGCATCCTGCTCAAGCGCGATGATTACCACCGGATTCGCGGTAGGTGCCCTCGCCCCTGTTGTTCTCGGCGCGATGAAGCAGAGTCTCGGCAGCCTCCAGGCTACATTCCCGGTTTTGGGAATCATATGGTTGGTATGCGGAGTATTGATGGCTGTAGTCAGCTATACTCATTACCAGAAGGATTATGACAAAATGAACAATCGTTAATCAGATGATAAAGGAAGCTAAGATCAGGAAGCCGAAGGCAGGTCTGCTGCTTGTGGCTTCACCCAGGTTCAAGAACCTCTCCGGGCCGAAAAGAGGGACATACGGCGAGAAGAAGGAAGCCGTATCGAGGCAAATCGTCGAATCGCTTAATTTCATTGACATAGAATATCCCGGGATTGTATATGAAAGGGAGGATGCACAGCGTGCGATGGATCTCTTCTACAATGCCAAGGTTGATTTCATCATTGCGGAGTTCCTGTCCTGGAGCGAGGATTTCGCATGGATAAGGTTCCTGAGGGATTGTCCTGACATTCCTGTAATCTTCGTCAATGTCGCAAAGGACAGGATGGCCTTCGAGACTACCCTGGATGAGGACGATTTCGTGGAATATCTCTGCTCAGGCACGCTTGTGGGCTCTCTTGAGGCTTCCGGTTCCGTTGTCAGAGTACCGAGGAAGAACGTGAAAATCGTGATGGGAAGCAGGGCGGAGGTCAATGAGGAAATCCGCAGGTTCTCCCGCGCCGCCCTGGCCAGGACAATTCTCCGTGGCTCGAATCTCGGTCTTATGGCCAATATGAACGAGGCTATGTGGTCAACATACATTGACAATTATGATCTTTTCACCAGAATCGGTCCAGAGATTCATTATCTTCCGTATTCCGACTACAAGGAGATTCTCGATGCTCTCGAAGAGGCAGAGGTGAAGGAATATGCCGATGAACTGACTTCCAGATTCAAGATGATGGAAGATGTGGAGTATGACAAGTTCATCGGTTGTGTGAGGGCCTCATTGGCATTGAAGAAGATGGCAGAGGCCAATGACATTGACGTTATGGTTTACAATGACATCGATCAGGCTACGTTCAAGGTCAGCGGCTGCCGCGCAGGGTTTTATCACGACTGGTTCAATCAGAATCTCAGCGTGCTGGTTCCTGAGGCTGATATGGGAGCCGGTCTCGCCACGTTTGTGCTGAAGATTGTTTCAGGAGGACACGTGAATTTCATTGAGCCTTTCCACATTGAGACTGATTTCGGGACATTCGCTGCCGGTCACGCCGGACCGAATGATCACAATGATCCTGCATGGAAGGACAATGTTCTGATTGCCAGGGATGTACGCTTTGCCAAGACAAAGTGGAAATATGCAGGAGCTCCATTCGGGTGGTACCGTTTCAGCCCTGGAATGAAGACAGTTACCGGTATCTACGAGCAGGACGGGAAGTACAAGATGGTATGTTTCCAGGCCGAGTCCCTGCCTGGCGACCATGTACTTGCAACATATTCCCACAGTATGTTCCGCCCGGTTGTCCCTGTCAAGGAACTGTTTGAGAGACTGCTGAAAATCGGTGTCACACAGCATTATGCCATTGTGGACGGTGACTGGAGGGCAGAACTTGCAGATTTCGCCGAGATTATGGGATTTGAGTTTTATGATATCAGATAAATATTTGAGTGCTAACTATATAGGAGATATATACCAATGAGTTTCATGTACAACCCTTTTCCGTTCGATGACCCGAAGCCGGTCAACCGTCCGGAACTTTCCAAGAAAACAGTAGATGCTGTGGTTGCAGGCGGTACGCCATCGGTGGCAAAGAGGTTTGCCGCCCCTGTAATCGATAAGGCGAGGGAGTCCAACCAGATTGTCGCATTTGACGGATATGCGACAGCGGACTGGAAGCAGTTCCTCAATCTTGTAGCCAGGGAATGCAAGGCAGCAGGTGTGGACTTCGTGTCAATTGACCAGAATGCAGAATGCTTCAAATCCGGCAAGGAGATTGACGATATGATAGACCCTCTCCTGATCTGGGATACCGAGATAGACCCGACCTTGCTTTATGGAAAGATTTACAAAGGCGGATATGAGGGTATTCTTGACGAGGAAAAGACCAAGGCTTTCGAGGAGAAAGTTGCCGGGTTGAGGAATGGCTCCGGAAAGGTGGTGGCAGTCTATGGCTATGGCTGTCTCATCCCGCGTTTCAGGGATTTGTATGATGTGAAATGTTTCTTCGACCTCACTCCGAAGACATCCATTCTCAGGATCAGAAGGGGAGAGTACTCCAACATTGGAAAGGAGCGTCCTGACCTCGTCAACAGGGTGATCCGCCGCTGCTATTATTGTGATTTCGAGATGTCGGTCTGCAGCAGGAGGGAGCTTCTGAGGAACTCAGCCATTGATTTCTACTTCCTCTCGGACGACCCTCAGAACATTCAGATGCTGCCTTTCGGCGCCTTCGCCGACATTTGCGCACAGCTTGTGAAATATCCTTTCAGGGCAAAGCCTTGCTATCTTGAGGGAGTATGGGGCGGCTCATATATGAAGAAACTCAGGAATCTTCCTGACAAAATGAGGAATGCCGCCTGGGTGTTCGACTTTATCCCTATGGAGGTCAGCGTTCTCGTGGAGGTCGGAAATGAGAAGCTGGATATCAACTTCTGCTCATTCGTGTGCAAGGAGGGTGTCAACCTTATGGGTGAGGGCTGCGTGAACAAGTTCCACGGCTATTTCCCAATCAGGTTCAACTGGGATGACAGTTACCATTCCACCGGCAACATGTCCATCCAGTGCCATTCCGGATCAGCTTACAACAGAGAGCATTACGGTGAGTTCGGAAGGCAGGATGAGAGTTACTATGTCTGTGTCACGGGTCACGATGCAAAGACCTTCATAGGCTTCCGTGACGATGCGGACATCCCTCAGTTCTTCAGGGAAATAGAGGCTGCAGACAAGGAGCACAAGCCTTGCGACTATATGAAGTATGTCAATTATGAGGAGTCACGCCCGGGCCTCCAGGTCATGCTTCCGGCGGGAACTATCCATTCGTCAGGACGAAACCAGGTAATTCTCGAAATCGGCTCGCTGACAATTGGCTCATATACTTACAAGATGTACGACTATCTCCGTCTGGACTTCGACGGCAAGCAGAGACCGATTCATACCAGGCTCGGCGAGGAGAATGTGGCTCAGCACCGAAGGGCGTCGGTGATTCACGACCCTGAGAGTCCGGACTACATTGTCCAGAAGCCACGCGTAGCTGTGGAAGGTGATGGCTGGAAGGAAATCATTCTCGGTGAGAATGAGCAGCTTTACTTCTCTCTCAGAAGGCTTGATTTCGAAAAGACCTGCCGTCAGGATACCTGTGGCGAGCGTTTCCACGTTCTTTCACTCGTTGATGGTGATCAGGTTCTCGTGCGCAGCGTTGCACATCCGGAGCGTTGCTTCAAGATGGACTTCCTCGATATTGTCTGCGTCCCTGCGGATATGGGTGAATATGAAATCGTCAATCTCGGCAAGGAGCCTGTTATGGTTCACAAGACAATGCTGAGGGACGGTTATCAGGATGTTGTTCTGTAATGTTCAGTTATGGATTTTGACAGGTTATTGCTTCTCGACGTCGGAGGTACTTTCATAAAGACCTCCGACGGCCGGGAAATTCCGGTGAACTCAAACGGGGATAAACAATCCGTTTTCCTGTCTTTTCACAAGGCGGTGAAGGATTTCTGCAATGAAGCCGTTGCCTCTCCGGAACGTAAATTTGCCATCGGCGTAGCCATTCCGGGTCCTTTTGACTATGTGAATGGCATATTCCGCATGACTCACAAGTACGCCTCAGTTTACGGCGAGGATTTCCGATCACTTGCCCGCATACCGTCCTGCGTCGAACTCCGCTTCACTCACGATGTGAACTGTATGCTCTCCGGCGAGATGGCATACGGCAATGGCAGGGGCTTTGATCGTGTCGCCCTTGTATCCCTCGGAACAGGTCTCGGGTTCTCAATGAGCATCTGCGGCGAGATTCTGAAGAATGAATCCGGTTCCCCGCTGGTCACAATATTCAAATATCCGTGCAGAGGAGGAATCCTGGAGGATTATGTTTCCAAAAGGGGCTTTGTGGACCTCTATTTCAATAAGACAGGCAAAAGGTTGACAGTCAAGGAAATTGCAGACTCTGCCAGAGCCGGTGACGTTGATGCTCTGGATACTTTCAAGACTGTGGCGGGGATTCTTTCCGGTGCCATTGCCCCGATTCTGGAAGAATATTCAATAGAATGCCTTCTCTTCGGCGGTCAGATTTCACGCTCCTGCGACCTGATGGCAACAACGCTTCAGAACTCGCTTGCAAACATACCGTCGCTGCGCAGGATTGAGGTCATATCTGACTTTGACAATGCCACATTCAACGGGTTGAAGAGTCTGTTCGCCTGATTTCCCTGTAAATTTCCAGAAGGGTATTTCTGTTTGTTTCCGGGTCGTGACGCAATGCGGCTGTCGCCCTCATGTCCGGTTGCCTGTCCTGGTTGGCAAATATGCTGCATATTTTCTCCGCCAGCATTTCTACCTCTTCAAACCGGTACAGATTATCTTCATTCCCGAGCATCATATCCATGGTACCGCCCACATAGCCGGCTACGCACGGAGTCCCCAGAATCTGGGCTTCTCCAAGCGAGTTCGGGCTGTTTTCAATGGATGACGGACAAACAAATACATTGGCTCGCAGATATTCATTTTTCATTTGCTCCCCGTTTAATGGGCCTGTAAATGTGATAATGTCCTCGAGCCTGTTCATTTTGATCAGCCTGCGCAAGTACCTGCCATATCCCGACAGACGGAGTTTGTCGATAAGTGTCGTTGTCCTGACTATATCGAATCCGGCAATCCGTATTTTTGTATCCGGATAATGCCGGAGGATGAGTGGCATTGCCTTCAGTACCTGATGAAGGCCCTTGAGCGGGTAGGTGGCCTTGCCTATGAAGATTGAGTGTTTGTCGCATCTGCTGTATGACCAGGTATCGCCGCCGTAGAATTCCTGGCGGAGGGTTTCATTGCAGAAATGATACTCGGCACCCGGATTGACAGCCCATGCGTGAGCGTGGTCCCAGGAGGTTCTGCCAATGATGTGCTTAGCCATTCCTAGCATCTCCAACTCATATTTCCCTCTTTTGGCAAAGAGTTTCTGACCGTGAAAGACCGTGCCTTTGAGAATGTCCTTGAAGGTCAGATTGCGATATACGTCAGCCCTTGTCATTCCGTAGCAGTAGTACTTGCTGCATACCGATGTCAGGCCCTGAATTGAAATGACTACGTTATCATTCCCGCAGGCCTTCAGATAGGCAAGGCCGTGTGAGAATTCTGTCCCGTGAATATGTGTTATATCAGGCTTGAATTCTGATTTTATCTGTAGCCAATATGGGCAATAATCATTGTTGACTTTAATATTTCCCTTGCCTTTCGGGAGGACATAATACAACATCCGCCGGCCTGAGATCCTGGTCAGGCTTTTCACCTTATCCGAAACGCAGGCCACACATAGCTGTATGTCATCATCCCGGACCAAGGCGTCTGCAGCCCCCGTCATCCATCCGCCTGACGCTTTCAGTTCCCCTGAACCCGTCAGGAGTTCTTCAGCCTCAGGAAAGAGAATATTTGAAATCCACAATACCCTCATCAATACATTACTACAATTCTGAATACCATTGACTCAGGAACGAATGTCTCATCAATTTCATAGTTGAAATCGCTCTCGGTATAGATGATGGTCACCTGGCCTGCCGAGATTTCCGCTGTGACCTCGCTGGTCCAGAAAAATACTTCGCCGGTATCTCCGTCTATGTGCTCTGACTGGAGAAGGAACGGAAGCTCGGTATGGGTCTCGTTGCTCTGGTTGAAGTTATACACGCGATATACCTTCACTACACCGTTGTGGAGCACATCCTTGGTGATTTCCGGAACGGAGATTGTCGCATAGAAATAGTTGTTGTTTTCTGTGTTCGAATATCCCCATGCCCCCTGGGCTACATTGCCGATTATTGTCTTTATGCTGAGGCTGTCTCCTTCGGTGTAGTACTCCTTGGTGCATGAACTGAACAGCATTGTCATTGCAATGGCTGCGAATGTCAGTATCTTTTTCATTTTCATGGATTTTTATCTGCGGGTTGTGGATGTTGTTCCTGTTGTTCTGGTGGCGCTGCTTCCGGTGCTGCGGGTTGTGCCGGTTCCGGTGCTGCGGGTGGTCGTCGAGGTGCTGCCGGAGCTCCTTGTGGCAGAGCTGCCGGAACTGCTTCTGGTGGCTGTGGAACTTGAACTGCCCCTGCGGACTGTCGACTGCTGTCCTGAGGAGGTTGTCGTGCTGGTCCTGGTTGTGCTGCTTCCGGAAGACTGGACACGGCTTGAGGTCGTGGATGAACCGGACCTTGTGGCTGAGCTGCCTGAGGAAGTGCTGCGGGTTGCAGATGTTCCGGTGGTGCGTCCTGTCGAGGTCGAAGTTGAAGCTGAACTGCGTGATATGCCGGTGCCGCTGGACGTTGTTCCACGGGTGCTGCTTCCAGATGTCGTTCCTGATGTTGAAGTGCCGCGGCTTGCGCTGCCGGTACTTGATGAGCTCGTGCCGGAACCTCTGGTTGCGCTTGAGCCTGTGGTGGTTGAAGTACCTCTGGTGGCACTTGAACCCGAAGAAGCTGAAGTCCCTCTGGTGGCACTGGTGCCGGAAGACGCCGATGTCCCCCTTGTGGCGCTGCTTCCGCCCGTGGCGGCTGTGCCTCTTGTCGCCGATGTGCTTGAACCTGAGCTGCGTGTAGAGGATGTAGTGGTGGTCTTGGTGGCATCGTAGGCCATCCTTACATCGTATGCATTGGCCTGGGTCCTGGCATTCTCGGCGCGGGTTACTGCTGAATTGTTCACTGCGACATTGGCATTGCGCACGGTGAATGAGCGCTCAGGATACCGGCGGCTGTAGTCGTCGCGGCTCAGAGTGTTGTATATCTTCTGATATTGAGGATAATGACAACTGCTGTAGTAGTGGACTTCGTGGCAGTATTTATGGTTCTTCATGAAGGTGTTCACATAGGCATGGTAATGATTTACGTGAACCAGCGCAGGCCGCTTGTAATATGAAGGGTAATGATTCCAGTACCAAGGTGATGTCCACGGTCTGTAGTCGCGTCCGCAGATGTGGTCGAATATGACAGGCCTGGTGTAGTAGACCGGACGGATGACATAGTTCGGACCGTAGATGTATGTGGAGCCGATGACTTCAACATGGTAGTTTCCATAGGATGGCACCTCTGCAACGACCGTCGCCACATCCTGGTAAACATTCGGCGCCAGGGCCGCCTGGATAACGAATACGTGGTTGTATCCCTGCATTGCAGAAACTACTCTCAGATAGTCCACATAGCCGTCCCTGTTGAGGTCAAGGTCGGATATGATGTAGGAGGAGTTGTTGAGCAGAGCCTCAAACTCCCTTATGGAAGACGACTGGGCAAAGGCTGCGGCAACTGCCTGAAGGTCAAGATACAGCGAAATGTCAGGCTCCGTTGCGTAAACCTGTGTCGTCGTGGTTGTCACGTGGGTTTTAGGTACCGTTACCACTGTGCTGTAGGACGGAAACCTGCTTGTCGGCTCCGACACGGTTACGATTCTTGTCGGGAAGCAGGATACGCAGAGCAATGCTGCCAGCGCAATCGATGTCAATCTTGGTTTCATTGTTGAAATAGTTTTTTGCTGATTACAAATATAAGTAATCTTCTACGTTATCTCAAATATCCTGCCGTTATTGCCGCTGCCTGTTTCCCGAGGACTTCCGTTTCTGAACAAAAAGAAAGTGACTAAGCAGTCAAAAGACTGTTTAGTCACTTTCCATTGAATATTATTCGAAAAATACTAGAGCTGTGGACCAGCCTTGACAAGTGCCTTGCCGGCACGGTTGCCTTCGTATTTCTTGAAGTTCTTGATGAACCTGCCTGCGAGGTCCTTTGCCTTGACTTCCCAATCCTCTGCATTTGCATAGGTGTCGCGAGGGTCGAGGATGTTGGTGTCAACACCTGCGAGCTCTGTAGGCACGGTGAAGTTGAAGTAAGGGATAACCTTGGTAGGAGCAGAGTCGATCGCGCCGTTGAGGATGGCGTCAATGATGCCGCGGGTGTCACGGATGGAGATACGCTTGCCGGTACCGTTCCAGCCGGTGTTCACGAGGTATGCCTTGGCACCGCTCTTCTTCATCTTCTTCACGAGCTCCTCAGCATACTTTGTAGGGTGAAGCTCGAGGAATGCCTGTCCGAAGCATGCGGAGAAGGTAGGAGTAGGCTCGGTAATACCGCGCTCTGTACCTGCGAGCTTGGCTGTGAAGCCGGAGAGGAAGTAGTACTTGGTCTGCTCAGGATCGAGGATTGATACTGGAGGGAGTACTCCGAACGCATCAGCTGAAAGGAAGATAACCTGCTTTGCGGCCGGGCCCTGTGACTTAGGACGGACGATCTTGTTGATGTGGTAGATCGGGTAGGAAACACGGGTGTTCTCGGTAACGCTCTTGTCGTTGAAGTCGATCACGCCGTTCTCGTCAACGGTTACGTTCTCGAGGAGAGCATCACGCCTGATGGCACCGTAGATATCCGGCTCAGACTCCTTGTCGAGCTTGATGACCTTCGCATAGCAGCCACCCTCGAAGTTGAACACGCCCTTGTTGTCCCAGCCGTGCTCATCGTCACCGATGAGGAGACGCTTAGGGTCGGTGGAGAGAGTGGTCTTGCCGGTTCCGGAGAGACCGAAGAAGATAGCGGTGTTCTCACCGTTGAGGTCGGTGTTTGCAGAGCAGTGCATTGAAGCGATGCCCTTGAGAGGGAGGTAGTAGTTCATCATTGAGAACATACCCTTCTTCATCTCGCCGCCGTACCAGGTGTTGAGGATTACCTGCTCCCTGCTGGTAACGTTGAATGCGACTGCAGTCTCGGAGTTGAGGCCGAGCTCCTTGTAGTTCTCAACCTTTGCCTTTGCTGCGCAGTAAACCACGAAATCAGGCTCCTGGTCGAACTCCTTCTGGTTCTGAGGACGGATGAACATGTTGGTCACGAAGTGAGCCTGCCATGCAACCTCCATGATGAAGCGGACCTTCATGCGGGTATCCTCGTGTGTTCCGCAGAAACCGTCAACTACGAAAAGCCTCTTGCCTGAGAGCTGCTTGAGAGCGAGCTTCTTGAGGACTTTCCAATTCTTCTCGGAGAGAGGGTGGTTGTCGTTCTTGTACTCGTCTGAGGTCCACCATACGGTGTCCTTGGAGTTCTCATCCATTACGATGTACTTGTCTTTAGGAGAACGTCCGGTGTAGATACCGGTCATCACGTTAACTGCACCGAGTTCGGTTACCTGACCTTTCTCATAGCCGGTGAGCTCCGGCTTTGTCTCCTCGTTGAAGAGAACTTCGTAAGATGGATTGTAAAGGACTTCTTTCACGCCCTTGATTCCATACTTGCTTAAATCCATTGTTGGCATAAAAACAATATTAAAATTATAACTGATTTTCAATGCTTTTCCGTCTGCCCGGAACTATCTCCGGACTTCGGATGCAAAATTAATCAAAAATTGTTAATTTTGTGCATGTTCCGAGCGGAATACATAACAAAAATTCTGCCATCCGGCGCAAAATTTTTGCAGTTTCGGAACTAAATTGTTTTACCTCTGTCGGTTTCGCTATGAAACTTCTGCTGTTTTCAAGCGAAACAGGCCGGAGACCTGAAGGGAAAGGAGAATTGAAGATGAAGGACAATGAAATCAGGCCGATTGACATTCTGTCAGAGTATTGGGGCTATGCCTCTTTCCGGCCGATGCAGGAGGAGATTGTGAATTCCGCGGCGGAAGGCCGGGATGTGCTCGCCATACTTCCTACCGGCGGCGGAAAGTCGGTATGTTTCCAGGTTCCGGCACTGATGAAGGAGGGGATTGCCCTGGTCATAACTCCGCTGATCGCCCTGATGAAGGATCAGGTCCAGAATCTTAGGTCGCGAGGCGTGAAGGCATTGGCAATATATGCCGGAATGACGAGGCGCGACGTTGAAATTGCCCTCAACAATGCCGCCTACGGGGATTTCAAATTTCTATACATATCTCCGGAGCGCATTGCGACCAGGCTTTTCCAGTCCTGGCTTCCTGAGCTGAATGTCAGCTACATAGTCGTCGACGAGGCCCATTGCATATCGCAGTGGGGCTACGATTTCCGCCCGGATTATCTCCAGATAGGAAGGCTCCGGGAGGCGGTGGACGCCCCTGTGATTGCCTTGACGGCAACAGCCACTCCGGAAGTCGCGGACGACATTATGGAGAAGCTCCGTTTCCGGGAGAAGAATCTTCTCAAGAGCGGATTCGAGAGGCCCAATCTCTCATACATTGTCCGCAAGGTCGAGGACAAGATGGGCCAGCTGCTTTCGATTTGCTCCGGTGTTCCGGGTACAGGAATCGTCTATGCCGGCAGCCGTAACAAAACAGAGGAAACAGCAGCAGCGCTTCAGGCCCAGGGAATCAGCGCGTCGTACTATCACGCCGGCCTGACCCATTCAATGCGTACAGCAAGGCAGGAGGACTGGAAATCCGGAAAAACGAGGGTCATGGTCTGCACCAATGCCTTCGGGATGGGGATTGACAAACCGGATGTGAGGTTCGTCGTGCATATCAGCCTGCCTGATTCTCCTGAGGCCTATTTTCAGGAGGCCGGACGTGCAGGGCGCGACGGGAAGCAATCTTATGCCGTCCTGCTGTGGAACGCTACGGACATACGCAGGCTCAAGCAGCTGGAGAATGTCACATTCCCGACACTGGAATACATTGAGAATGTCTATCATAAACTTTTCGCATTCTTCGAAATCCCTTACGGTCAGGGGATGGGCCGCCAGCTGAAGTTTGACATCAAGACCTTCTGCGACCGTTTCAAACTTGACAGAGCTCAGGCTTTCTATGCAATGAGATATCTGGAGAGGGAGGGGCACTGGACTTTCTCAGAGGACGTCGAGGTTCAGACAAGGGTGCGTGTCATCGTGGACAGGGATGCCCTGTATGAGGTGGAATTCGAGGATCCGAAAATGGTGGAGGTTCTGGACTGCCTGATGCGTAAATACGAGGGATTGTTCTCATTCGCCGTTCCGATTGAGGAGGAGTATGTGGCGGACCGCTGCGGAATCACCGAGGTGCAACTCCGCAAACTTCTTTACAGGATGTCTATTGCTCACATTATCAATTATATACCGGGGGACAGGGCGGATGTGGTATTTCTCCACGGAGAGCATCTTGCCGAGGGCAATGTCAAACTCTCTCCGCAGCGCTACAGGATGCTGAAGGACTCCGCCCGCGCGAGAATGACGGAAATGATTGAGTATGTCAATGAGGAAGATGAGTGTCGTTCACGCTTCCTGCTGCGTTATTTCGGACAGGATGAGAGTGCCGACTGCGGGAAATGCGACATCTGCAGGGCTGGGCGCAGGAAAACCGCTGATGCTGCCGTGGATGCTGAAAGGACCCGTCAGGCCCTGATCAGTTTCATCAATGAGAAATGCGGGGGAGTCTATTCCCTAAAGCAGATCAATGCCGAATTCGGCAATCCTTCCGCCTCCTGGTCTCCGGACTTTCTATCCATTCTCAGGGAACTCATTGATGAGGGGGATGTCCCTGCATATAAATATTGAACAGACAGCAGTCTGAAAACTGTAATTTGCAAGAGTATGAAATACCTGATTGTATCGGACATACACGGCTCATTGCCGAGATTGGAGAAAGCGCTGTCTTTCTTTCAACGCGAAGATTACGACATGCTCCTGATTCTGGGAGATATCCTGAACTACGGGCCACGGAACGGAATTCCGGAAGGCCTTGATGCTCCGGGGATTGCGGCGAGGTTGAACGCAATGGCTGAAAAGATAGTCGCCGTCAGGGGCAATTGTGACTCCGAGGTTGACCAGATGCTTCTCAGGTTCCCCTGTATGGGTGACTACTGCATCCTTGTGGCCGACGGGGCCAGGATTGTGCTCACGCACGGTCATCATTACAATGAGGATAATGTCCTGGCTCCCGGAGTTGACGCATTGTTCTGCGGGCATACCCATCTCTGGAAACTTGAGAGGAATGCAGACGGGATACTTGTCTGCAATACCGGCAGCATTACCTTCCCGAAGGGCGGCAATGTCCCTACATTCGCCACCATTGATGAGGACGGGTCAGTGCGGATGAGAGGGCTTGAAGGCGATGTCCTTTCCGCAATGCCAATAAAAAACGGGACTGAGTAAGCAGCCCCGTTTTATGATATGTGCGATAAATCCTAGTAGGTGATGACTCCAGGGAGGGTCTTGGCCTCGTCAATCATCTTCTGGAGCTCAGATTCAACCGGAACCCTGCCTACGAGTTTCTTTTCAGCATTGACCTCAGCTACCTTGGCGGCGAGATTTGCGGCAACCCTGTGGGAAAGCTCCTTTACGGTGTCAACACCGGAAGCCTCGAGCAGTTCGGCGAACTGAGGGCCGATTCCGCGGACGCGGTACATGTCGGCGTGATTGGTCCATTTGAGAACGAGTTTCTCAGGAATGCCGGTAGCCTCTGCAAGCTCTTTCCTTCCCTTTGGCGCAGCGCATTTCTCAAGAAGTTCCTCCGCAGTGCTGATGCCTGCTGCAATGAGTTTTTCGGCGTAGGCCGGTCCGATGCCTTCTACATCGATAATCTTGTAAGCCATAGTTGTTAAAATTATTGGTTTATTTTTGTAAATGTAGTGAATATCAATGAAAATTGCAATTGTTTCTACAATATGCCGGCGGATTTTGCGCTGATTCCAATTGCCGCGGCATAGCCCATGCTCCAGGCTGCCTGGAGATTGAAGCCTCCGGTAATCGCGTCAACGTCAGTTACTTCGCCTGCGAAATACAGGCCCGGGTACTTCCTGGCCTCCATTGTCCCTGAGTTGATTTCCTTCAATGACACCCCTCCGCAGGTAACGAACTCGCTCTTGAACCTGTTCCTTCCGACAATCCTGAACTCGTCGGCGTGCAGCCTCTCGGCAATGCGGTTGATGGTCTTCGACCCTGTCTCCGCCCATCTCATTTCCGGGGAAATGTTCATCTTGCAGAGGAAATATCTCCAGAGACGTGCGTTGAAAACATCAGGGAAGGCATTGGAAATCAGTTTCTTGGGATTGGAGGCTGCGAGCCCTTTGAGCATTGCGGTGATTTCCCAGACGCCAGTTCCCCCGAACCAGTTCACGACCAGGCCGGACTGGTAGCCGTTCTCCGAGAGATATCTGGCAGCCGCCGAGGACAATTTCAATATGGCCGGTCCGCTGAGACCCCAGTCTGTGACCAGAAGGGGACCGTACCCCCGGAATTTCGTTCCCGGTATGGATACAGTGGCATCCTCCACCACTGTTCCCATCATCTCCTTCAGGGCCGGGTCGTCTATCTTCATGCTGAAGAGGGAAGGGACGGGGCTCACAATCTCAAGGTCCAGTCCTGAAAACAATGCCTGCCATCCATTACCCGTGCATCCGCCGGTCGTGACCAGAACCGAGTCGAAAGTCTCCCCGGCATTGTCAGACATTATCTTCCAGCCATTTTTGACTTGTTCCAGACCCTTGACCCGGGCCTTTGTCCTGACCTTCACCCCTGACTCCCGCATTGCCCTGATGAGGACATTGACGATTTCCATTGCATCCTGCGAAGCCGGGAAAACGCATTGGTCCTCCTGTACGACGAGCCTGACTCCCATATCCTCGAACCATCTGAAGGTCTCCTCATGGCCGAAACGCCTGAACAGCTTCTTCATCAGGCTGGCTCCACGGGGGTAGGCATCGGCCAGATTGCTTATGTCCCTGAAACTGTTGGTCAGATTGCAGCGTCCGCCTCCCGTGATGGCGACCTTGGCGAGAAGCCTGTCTCCGGCCTCGAATACCGTGACATCAGCCTCCGGCATCATTCTCTTGATATTCACGGCCGCGAAACAGCCTGCCGCTCCTCCTCCGATTATCGCCGTTCTCATACTTTCCAGACTTTGAGATACTGTTCCAATGCCCACATCTCGTCCCTGTACTTGGCCGCAGCGGCATAGTCCAGTTCGGCTGCCGCCTTCTTCATCTTGCGGCGGGATTCCTCCACGGCCTTCTCCACCTGCTCCCTTGACATTGACCTGATTACAGGGTCCTGGAGCACGGCTGCGAGGTCTGCCTTGACATAGCCGTCTGCGTATGCGGTATTTGTTTCCCTGATGGAATCGTCGCCAAGGCCTACCGAAATCCGGCCCTTTCCAAGGGCGCTCGGGTCCGGGATGAAGACAGGAGCGTCGTATGAGTTGGAGGCCGTGACGTGGCCTGCAGGCTGATTCTCCCCGCGTCCTCCGCCGAGCTGGGAGATGAGAGCATTGTGCTTGACCTCCACCTGCTTCGGGGTGATGTGGTTCAGCTCATTGTACTCAATCTGCTTCTTCCTGCGGCGGTCGGTCTCGTAGATGGTCTCCTGCATCGACCTGGTGATGGAATCGGCGTACATTATCACCAGACCGTGAATGTTTCTTGCCGCCCTTCCGGCAGTCTGGGTAAGAGCCACCTGCGATCTGAGGAAGCCCTCCTTGTCTGCGTCCAGGATGGCCACCAGCGATACCGTAGGAATGTCCAGGCCCTCCCTGAGGAGGTTTACGCCTATGAGAACGTCGAACAAGCCGTTCTTGAAATCCTCGATGATCTCGACCCTCTCAGCCGTGTCCACGTCGGAATGTATGTAGCGGCATCTGACGCCCCTCTTGCCGAAGAAATCGTCCAGTTCCTCCGCCATTCTCTTGGTCAATGTGGTCACAAGCACTCTCTCGTCCACCTCGGCCCGCTTGCGTATTTCTTCCAGGAGGTCGTCCACCTGATTCAATGTCGGCCTGACCTCAATCGGCGGGTCAAGCAGGCCTGTTGGCCGTACAACCTGCTCTACCACAAGGCCTTCCGATTTTCTCAACTCATATTCTGACGGGGTGGCTGACACGAATACCTTCTGCCCGGTCAGTTCCTCGAACTCCTCGAATTTCAACGGCCTGTTGTCGGCCGCAGCCGGAAGCCTGAACCCGTATTCAATCAGCACGGACTTCCTGGAATGGTCGCCCCCGTACATTGCCCTGATCTGGGGAATGGTGACATGGCTCTCGTCGATGAAGGTCACGAAATCGTCCGGGAAATAGTCAATGAGGCAGAACGGCCTCTGGCCTTCCTTTCTCCCGTCCAGATATCTGGAATAGTTCTCGATTCCGGGGCAGTAGCCCATTTCCTTTATCATTTCCAGGTCATATTCCACCCTCTGCTTCAGCCTTTTGGCCTCCATAGGACGGCCCAGGTTCTCGAAATGCTCAATCTGCCTGACCAGGTCGTCCTGAATCATGCTCACGGCCCTGACGGTCTTCTCCTTTGTCGTCACGAAATTGCCCGCCGGATAAATCGGCACTTCGCTCAGACGTTCGATAGTGGCTCCCGTGACAGGCTCTATCAATGAAAGCGAGTCGATCTCATCCCCGAAAAACTCAATCCTTACGGCCTCATCCGAGCCGCCCAGATACACGTCCACGGTATCACCCCTCACTCTGAAAGTGCCCCTCTTGAAATCGGTCTCCGTCCTGCTGAACAATGCGTCCACGAGATGGTAGAGAAGCCTTGTCTGGCTGATCTGCTGGCCCACCTTGATCCGTACGGTCTGGTCGTGGAAATCCTGCGGGTTGCCTATGCCGTACAGACAGGATACGCTGGAGACCACAATCACATCCCTCCGCCCGGACATCAGGGCCGATGCCGCACTCAGGCGCAGCCGGTCGATCTGTTCGTTGATGCTCAGGTCCTTCTCAATGTAGGTGTCGGTGCTGGGAATATATGCCTCCGGCTGGTAGTAGTCGTAATAGGATACGAAATACTCCACGGCATTCTCCGGAAAGAACGATTTGAATTCTCCGTAGAGCTGGGCCGCAAGAGTCTTGTTGTGGCTCAGTATCAATGCCGGCCGCTGGAGTTTCTCGATGACATTGGCCATCGTGAATGTCTTTCCCGAGCCGGTCACGCCGAGAAGTGTCACCGCATCCGAACCCTGGTTCAGTGCGGAGCAGATTCCCTCGATTGCCGACGGTTGGTCGCCTGCTGGCTTGTATGCGGAATTGATTTTGAATTTCATTGTCCCTTTCAGTAAGCTTTTCCCTTTATCTGAGTCATACAAAGGTATGCAATATGCAAAAAACTATCAAGCCTTATCCCGTTCATATCTTGCTCAAGTCCCGCAAGTGATTCATGCCGCCGTTCCGGCCTTGTTCGCATAATTGTGCCTGAAAAACTTTGGAGTTCACTGATTATTTGTCTATTTTTGCTTGCGGCTGAATGACTGAATTGATTTGGGCTGCGTTAGCAATATAATGATAATCAATGAGTTATTAAGCATTTTCAGCATTTTTCCTTTGCCGACTATTCAATTGCGAAACTTGAGTAATATGAAAAGAATCATTGAATATATCATGCTATCATCTGTTCTTATGGCCTGCAGCAGCAATCAGGAGCTGCTTCTTCTGGTCGGAACTTATACTGACACTGACAGCGAGGGCCTTTACTCGCTGCGTTTCAATCAGGAGACAGGCGAGTGCACGCCTTTGTCAGTGACGAATATCGCCAATCCGTCATTCCTCGCCGTTTCCGATGACAACAGCATCGTTTACGCTGTCACTGAACAGATACAGGATGCCGCCGTTTCCGCTCTTTCCCTCGATATGGCAACGGGCATGATGGAAGTGCTGAACTCCCAGCCTGCTCTCGGAATGAGTCCCTGCCACATTATGATTGCGGGCAAGGATGTGGTCGTGTCCAATTATACTTCAGGCTCTCTGGCTGTCTTTCCTCTCGCCGAAGACGGAACTCTTATGCCGGGAACTTCAGTCGAGTTCTCCGAAAGCGGTCCCAATGCTGTCAGACAGGCTTCCTCCCACATACATTCGTCTCAGCTCAGTCCTGACGGAAAGCATTTGTATGTCATTGATCTAGGCGGAGACTGCGTTCATTCCTACGGCGTTGAGGACGGCAGGGTTCTGCTTTCCGACTATTCCAGATTCTCTCTTGCTCCCGGCGAAGGTCCTCGCCATTTCGCATACTCAGCGGACGGCCGATTCCTTTATCTGCTCACAGAACTCGGAGGCAATGTGGTGTCGTTTGAAATAGGTGCTGACGGTGGACTCAGCCAGGTGGGAAGTTTTGAGGCCGATTCCCTGCATGCGGCAGGCAGTGCCGATATCCATTTATCTCCTGACGGCAGGTTCATCTATGCCAGCAACCGTCTCCAGGGTGACGGCATAGCCATTTTCAGGCAGGATGCCACAAGCGGCGCTCTTGAGAAAGTAGGCTATCAGAATACAGGCATACATCCGAGGAACTTCGCCATCACCCCCAACGGCAGGTATCTTCTTGCCGCCTGCCGTGACAGCAATCTCATCCAGGTTTTCGAAAGAGATCCAGAGACCGGTCTTCTCACAGACACGGGCAGGAACATCGACATTCCTCATCCAGTCTGCGTGATTCTCAGATCGAAATAAAGCAAAAAGACAAGAAGAATTTCGGAAAGATATTTATGCGATGATGCAGGTTATTCTTTTCAAGATTGTTAAATTTGCATTCTGAAAAAGAAAGTTTGCTTTATGAGATTGCCAGCAGAATGGGAAAGACAGAGCGGCGTCCAGCTCACGTGGCCGGATGACACGACTCCGTGGTACGAATTGGAGAAGGTTCAGGAATGCTATGCGAGGATTGCGGAAGCGGTTCTGGAGCACGAGAACCTGTTGATTGTCACTACATCGCCGGAGGATACGGCCAGAAGGATTGAGGAACTTGCCACCGGGCTTGGACTCGATATTGACATTTACAGGATCATCTTCTGCGAATGCGGAATCAATGATACCTGGGCCCGTGACCACGGCGGAATTTCCGTCTATGGAGACAACGGAGAGAAGTATCTGTATGACTTCGTTTTCAATGGCTGGGGACTGAAATTCGCCTCTGACAAGGATAACCTTATAACCCGTAAAATCTTCTTTGACAATGTTTTCAATGAAGATGTGATGTGCGTTGACATGCGGCCTTTCGTCCTGGAGGGAGGCAGCATCGACTCGGATGGCCAGGGCACATTGCTCACCACAGCAGAGTGCCTATGTTCTGTCAACCGCAATGAATATCTCGACCGGGATGAAATCGAGGCCGAACTCAGAAGCGCTTTCGGACTGAAGCGTATCATCTGGCTGGAGCACGGGGCGATTGCGGGGGATGATACCGACAGTCACGTGGATATTATGGCGAGGTTCTGTTCGCCTGACACCATCGCATACACGAAATGCTACGATGAGGCTGATGAGAATTATGCGGAACTTTCAGCAATGGAGGAGCAGCTTAAGGGTCTGGCGACTCCCGACGGAAAGCCTTACAATCTCGTTCCTCTTCCGCTTCCGGAACCTATGTATCTGGACGGGTACAGACTCCCTGCTTCCTACGCCAACTTCTTGATTATCAATGGGGCTGTCCTCGTTCCCGGGGCCGGTGCGGATACTGATGAAATTGCCAGGGAGAGGCTTCAGGCGGTATTCCCGGACAGGGAGGTGAAAGTTATAGACTGCAGACCGCTCCTCTCTGGGCACGGCTCACTGCACTGCGTCACGATGCAGTTCCCGGAAGGATGGATTAATTAATTGATTTAAAACAGGTTGATATATGTCAAGGATTCTTAGGGTAGGTATGGTTCAGCAGTCTTGCGGGACTGACATTGCCGCCAATATTGCAAAACTCGAGAAGAATATAAGGGAATGCGCTGCGCAGGGTGCGCAACTCGTTGTCCTTCAGGAACTTCATAACAGTGTGTATTTCTGCCAGACAGAGGAGGCCGCTATCTGCGACCTCGCAGAGCCGATTCCGGGACCTTCCACTGAGAGGTTCGGAGCGCTCGCCCGTGAGCTTGGCATTGTCCTGGTCCTCTCGCTTTTTGAGAGAAGGGCCCCGGGGCTTTATCACAATACGGCCGTAGTCCTGGAGAAGGATGGCAGCATTGCCGGAAAATACCGGAAGATGCACATCCCTGACGACCCCTGCTTCTATGAGAAGTTCTACTTTACCCCAGGCGACCTGGGATTCAAGCCGGTACATACATCTGTGGGAGAACTTGGAGTGCTTGTATGCTGGGACCAGTGGTATCCGGAGGCTGCCCGCCTGATGGCTCTCAATGGGGCTGAACTTCTGATTTATCCTACAGCGATTGGGGGAGTCGGAACCGATTCCAGAGAAGAGCAGCAGACCCAGCGCCAGGCCTGGCAGCTTGTCCAGAGAGGCCATTCCGTAGCCAACGGACTTCCTGTCATCACAGTCAACAGGGTGGGCCACGAGGACGATCCTTCCGGGAATACCATAGGTCTTGATTTCTGGGGCTATTCCTTCGCCACCGGACCTCAGGGCGAAATTCTGGCACAGTTCAGCACCGACACCGAGGAGAACAGGGTAGTGGAGATTGACCTGGACCGCACCGAATACGTACGCCGCGGCTGGCCATTCCTCAGGGACCGCAGAATCGACGCCTACGGGCCTATCCTTGACCGCTTCGGGAAATAATTACATCATATTCCACATTGCATTCTGCACCTTGGCGTTCTTGGCGGAATTCATCTTGCCGAAGTTGAACGATACCGAGGCGAGGAAGAATCTGCCGAGAATCTTGGAATATACGTCCTCGGAGTACTCGTAGTTGCTGCTGCGGCGGAGATTGCGGGTCTGGTTCAGTACATCATTGACGCTCAATGAAAGGGTGAACTTCTTGATGGTCTTGGCGGCCTTGATGTTCCAGTTCCATTCCGGGGAGCCGAATCCGTTCGAGTAGCCCCTGTAGAAATTGTAGCTCAGGTCTGTCTTGAACTCCCACCCACGGCCTGGCTGATACATTGCGTTGAAGGTCGGCTTGAAATCCCAGGTCGAAAGATTTGACGACTTGTTCAAGGAGTATCTGGAGACGGCATTGGCGGCACTCATCCCGATGCTCAGGTCCAGTTTGTCAATGCTGTATTTCAGGCTGGCGGAGGCCGACCATCTCAGCGTTGTTGAACGGCTTTGGGAGAAACCGCTGTCCCCGCTGTAGAATTTGTCACCCTTGGAATTCCCGTAGAAGCCGGCGATGAAATCGTAGTAGTTGAAACTTTCTGTATCCAGGCCGGGCAGCCTGGATGCGGCATGATAGGACGTTGTGCTGTTGTATGAGGCACGACCATAAAGAGTTATTGAGAAATGTTTCGTCTCGCCGAAGACCCTGTTGAATGTCGGGTTCAGGGATATGGACAATGATGGTTTTTTCGCATTGACAGGAACTGAATATCGTATTCCGGAATCATCGAACCACGAAGCCTCCACCTCATCCCTGCTGGACAAGTTCGCATATCCGTATATCCTGAAGAAAGTGAATTTCTCCCGGTTGTTGAAGCTGTATGCCAGGTTGAGGAAATGACTGAAAGATGGCTTGAGATAGATGTTTCCGGTCCTGATTATCACCGGGTTGGTGATGTCGAGAACCGGTTTCAGGCTTGAACTCTGTACCTGTCTTCCGTTACCGGAATAGTACAGGCTGAAATTGTTATTGCCTGCATTGTACCTGTAGTTCAGGAAAGGGGCAAGGTCCACCTGCCAGTCTCCCTTCCCGGTCTCGCTGACCGTTCCGAGGGACTTGGACACCGTCTCGTTCTTGAAAACCTCACAGGAGAGGCCGAACTGAACGTCGGTAGTGTCATTCTTGTACTGCATAAGCAGCTGACCCTCTCCCTTGAGATATCTGTTGTCCGTCTGGGAGGAGTAGTAATCGTCAGCCACGCCCTCCGGGGAGAATGCGTCCTGACTGTCAGTGCGGGAAAGATAGTTGCCCATGAAGGACAATCTCAGCTTCCATCTGTTTCCGAACGGCTCCACATAGGCCAGTCTTCCGTAGCAACTCACATAATCATTGTCAATGTCGTATGTCAGATTCTTGATTTCCTGGAAGTTTGAGGTAATGGTCCGGGTATTCTCAGTCCTGTTTCCAGTGTCGAAGCGGATGTCATAGCCTGCATTGAAAGACAGGGAGCGGTCCTTCTTGCCCAAGTCTTTTATTCCGGTGCTGATGTCGCTGAGCGAAGTGAATGATTTCAACGTATTGAATGTGTTGGAAGACGAGCTGTTCAGCTGGTTTCCGATGGCATCATCTGTCTCCGAGGTCTGGCTGTTGGCCCTGTAACCGTCAGTGTATGAGAAGGATGTGTTGAAATTGACGTAGGCTTTCTTGCGCTTTATGTTCTTGATGCCGAAGTTGACCGTCAAGCCATCCTCCTGGCCTTCAACAAGGTTGGTGGACTGTGTAAAAAGGTCCTGGCCGGACGGCTGCCAGGATGTGCGGAATCTGGTCGAAGCCCCGTCCTTGCCCTGATGTTTGTATGAGACGGACGCATCAGTCTCGCAGCCCCGGATCCGGTCGGTATTGTAATTCGCACCGAAGAGTCGGGACGTAGTCAGGCCGCTCGCATTGGAAAGCAATCCGTTCATCTGGCTTTCGTTCCTGAATATGTATATCTGTCCTGAACCGCTCTCTTCAGCATTCAAGGCGTTCGCAAGGATGACGACCTGGTCCTTTTCCCCGTAAGCCGAGACCATCGCATTGGCATTGTACAGGCCTCCGCGGCTGTCAATGAGAGGGTCATCGCTTTTTGGGGTCAATGTCGAGCCGCCGCCGGCCTTGGCATTGCCGAACCAGCCTTTCTTGTATTCCTCCTTGAGCTCCACATCCATCACCTTCTCCTTGTCGTCCTTGCCGGAAATGCCTGAGAAAGAGGCACTTTCCTTATCCTTGTCAATGACCCTGATTTTGTTCACTATCTTGGCAGGAAGGTTCTTGACTGCCAATGAGGGCTCATTGAAGAAGAATGTCCTGCCTCCAACCGTGATTTTGTCCACAGCTTCCCCGTTGACCTTCACGGAGCCGTCCTGGGCGACTTCCATCCCCGGCATTCTCTTCAGCAGGTCCTCCAGCATTGCATTTTCCCCGACCTTGAACGAGGATGCATTGTACTCAATAGTGTCTTTCTTGACGACAATGGGATTGCCCACGGCGGAGATTGTGGCCGCATCGATGTACTCCGGGTTTTCCTTCAGCTTGACGATGCCCAGGTCCGTCTGCCAGCCTTTCAGCGTATGTTCCTTCCTGTATGGCAGGTAGCCGATGAACTCGGCATTGACCTCATAGCGTCCCGCCGGGATGTCCTTTATTTTTACATTGCCCTTCTCGTCGGACAATGCGAAATTGGTAATGACAGTGTCGCCGGGATGCGTTAGATATACCGTGACCCAGGGCATCGGCTCATTCGTGGCCGCATCTTTCACTGTCAGCTTCAATTCGCCATTGGTATTGTTCACGATAATGTCGTAGCTGAACTGGGCGGAGGATTTGACTGCGGGCAGAAGGAAGAGGATGATGACAGGAATCAATGCGAGTTTCGACAATCTCATTTCGACCCCCTTTTTGCCAGCTCCGCCAGCTCCAGGTCTGCCACAATCTTGTCGATGATGTGACGGACAATGTCGAACATCCTGCTGCCTGACTCGTAGTTGGCAGGCGCGATAAAGTTGACCCTGCCCTGACGCTTGAGTTTCTCGGCACCGGCCTTCTTTTTCTTGTTCTCAGGGTTATAGACTGCGATTGAATGCCCGCCGAACATATTGACAATTTTCATGCAGGGCACGTCCGTCTCCCCGTCCCCTACGTATATCATCTGGGTGAACGGGATTCTCTTCTTGTCCTCGGATACGCTCTCATTGACCTTGGCGGCATCCCTTGAACTGAAGATGCCCTTGTTTATCTTGAACATGAACTGGGTCTTAGCAGTATAGTCCACCGCTATGCCCGGCCATTCCGCCTCGCCCGCCTCATTGTAGATGAACGAGCTGGCGAAGATGTGCTTGAACTTGTTCGCAATAGGGGAGCCCTCGATGATTTCCTTCAGCCCTGATGAATTGATATAATGCTCCACCTTGACCCCTCTCATCTCCCCGTAGAGATTGATCAGCCTGAACCATTGCTCCACGCCCGGGAAGAGCTCGATTCCGGTGCCGAACATTTTCAGCTCATCCCGTTTCAGGCACATTCCCTTGGCCCTTGCCTCGTCGAACATCAGCTTCATGTAAGCCAATATGTTGCTGGCATCCTGCCCCTTGGCGATACCGTCGCTCATTTCCCAGAATTCAGCCGGCGTCTTGCCGATTGCCTGGATGAATCCGAATTCCTGCATGTTGCCGGGGGAGAGGGTTCCGTCGAAGTCGTAGATCAATGCTACTATGGGTTTGCGTTTCATAAGGTCTTATGTATATCAATCAAGTAAGGCCCTTCGAGGACCAACCGCAAATATATGAAATGCAGTGGGTATTTCCAAGTTGCTGATATTCAAAAAGGTCCTCTTGACCCGTGAACAGTCATCCCGGGCAGGAATGAACCTTACCCGGGATGATGCATAAGCTGTTATGTCCAGATTACCATTCAATGACCGCCATTACCGGCAGGTGGTCGGATGCGATGGTCACGTCTCCGGTTTTGAACTCGGTTGGGACTCTTGTCTCAATCACATTGCATTTTGCTGTACCGTTCAACAGCATTATGTAGTCAATGCAGAGATGCGGTCTGGTAGCTGAAATCGTATAGTCCTGGGCTGAGAGTATAGTCCAGTCCTTCCTGTACTCGTTCATGGTTTCGGAATCAGGAGCCGCATTCATATCGCCGCAGAGGAACACCGGCTTGCCGCATTTCGCATAATGCTCCTTAATCCAGGAAGTAGCGGCAATCGCCTGGTTCAACTGGTCCTCCTTTGATGTATGGTCCAGATGCGTGGACGCGAAGATGAAGTCGTTGAACTCCGCCACAGCCAGCACTCGCTGTTCCCTGCTGTTTTCACGAGGCAGAAAGACCTTGTGGAAATCAAGGATTCCGAGCTCCGGATTGGATGCGATTCCTATTCCATACCTGCCGCCATCATGGTCAATTGATGAAGCATAGCGGTAATTCCATCCTCCGAGTTCACGTGCAAGTGAATCCAGCTGGTATTCATTTCCGGTCCTTACCGTACAACTGTCCAACTCGTTCAATGACAGGACCTCTGCCCCAAGCTCGTTCATCATATCGGCCACCATTCTGATGGTGTTGGTGTCGGCCTTGTGGAATACGCCTACATTGTATGTGACTATTCTCAGACTATGTTTCTTACTGGAACTGCAGGCACCTGCAAGCAGTGCGGCAGCCAGAAGGAAGGACAATTTGATATATTTGTTCATGGCTATTTGTTTACAATGACTTTCTTGTTTGACAGACGGCTCTTTTCTGCACGGAAGCCCATTACGTGGCTCTCAATCGAGGCGTCGATATTGCTTGTGAGTCTGGACTCGTCATGTGCATCAACCGCCTCGAGGAAGTCGCAGACGAGAGCCATGTCTCCGCCACCGTGACCGGAACCCTTATACTCCGGAATGTCGGACAAGTTCTTGTTCCATACGATTTTCTTGTTCGAACGGAACTCATATACAGTGAATTCCGAGCCGTTGCCTTCAATGTATCCGGTGCTTCCCATCACCCTTGTGCGACGCCCGCCGTAAGGAGTGAAGGCCTCCATCGAGAATGAGGCGGTAGTCCCGTCCTCGAACACCATCTCGCTCACGAAATGGTCAGGCTGGTCGTTGTCGCAGTGATATACGCATCTTCCCCACTCATTGTTCGGGTCGGAAATCTTGGCCATGATCTCATTCTCATCCTTAGGGTTCTTCAGGTCGAATACTCCGAGATGAGCCTTGCGTCTTACATAGACGTCAATTGCAGAGAAAGGACAGGTCTTCTCGTGAGGACAGCCGTCAGTGCAGCGCAGTGGTGCTCCCTCAGGCGCGTTCTCCTTTCTGAACCAGGTAAGCGAGCCGTCCGCCACAATGCTCCTGCAAGGCTTGCCCACGAACCAGCGGAGAATGTCCAGGTCGTGGCAACTCTTGGCGAGGATAATCGGGGTGGTCTTCTTGGAGTCCCTCCAGTTGCCCCTCACGTATGAATGGGCCATGTGTCGGCACTCTATAGGCTCCATGTGCTGGATGCTTATGAGCTTGCCAATCATTCCGGTATGGATTGCCTGATACATTGCCCTGAAATACGGGCTGTAGCGGAGAACGTGGCATACGGCGACGATGCCGCCATACTTGTGGGCCTGTGCGGCAATGTCGGTACACTCCTTTTCGCTCTGTGCCACCGGCTTCTCCAGAAGCACGTTGTAACCCATCTCCAATGCCTTCATTGCCGGCCCGTAATGAGTGTCATCCGGGGTTGATACCACTACGGCATCGGCGAATTTCGGCACTCTGAAGACCTCGCTCCAGTCCCCGAAACGATGTTCCTCCGGGATGTTGAAACTCTCACCCATTGCGACCTTGCGGCTTTCACGTATGTCTGATACACCAACGATTTTCATACATTCAGGGAAGGTCTTGGCATATCTTGCATATGTTCTTCCCCTGTTTCCGGCACCTATTATGACTACAGTCACGGGTCTGCTTACAGAGGCCTTCAATCCCTTCACCGGGAAATCCACTTCCGGGTCAGTTGCCATCAGGCTCTCGGCAGATACGCCCATGGCCTTGCCCGCAGCCTTCATCCCCTCCCCGCTCCCGAGGAAGGTTGCGCCGGCGGTAAGGACACCGAGGCTGCGCAAAAAATCTTTTCTATCCATAATTAATTGTGTTTAAGAAGTTTATATTCATAGTTCCGCTTATTTCAGCAGAGGTATGTCTCCGGAGAAATCCCAGACGGAGTCAGGCCATCCGAGCATCTTTGCCACAGATGTAAGTGTCGCATCCTTGTCAGCTGCTTTTCCGTGATAGGCAAACTTGTATGATGACGGAATTGTTCCCTCAAGAGGGGCGCTTGGAGATACATCTGACTGGTCTGTAAGTGTAACACCACCATAATCAATGAATTCCATATCTGCACGCCTGTAGTTCGAGCGCAATGTGTTCAAAGCTGAGCTGGCTCCGATGATCGCCCCTGAACTCCAGCTAGTAGGATTGTTACCGTTCTGGACAGTCTTGTTCCAGGCGATGCAGTATTCCATCGTGAAATCTATGGACAGAGTCTGTGCATCGTTTCCTGAAGAGCCTGTCTTGGCCATGGCGATAAGTCCTCCGCAAGTGACATATGTACCTGTAAGAATCACGTTTCCTGAAGCGTAGCACCTTCTGATGACATCTCCTGTAGATTTTTCAACAACACCTACAAGACCGCCGTACATCCTGGCCTTGCCCTGTGACGTGAGGTTTCCGGAAGCATAGCAGTCCTCAACGAGAGAATGACCTGTCGCCCCCTTGGTGTCCATATTGCCGATGAGACCTCCCACGTGGTTCTTGCCGTCAACAGATGTTACATCACCGGTTGCATAGCATTTCTGGACTGTGAGGTTTCCGTTTTCCCCTCCGCCGAGAAGACCGCCTGCATAATTGCCTCCGGAGCTGATATTGCCAGTAGCGTAAGAGTGGATTATGGTGGCACCGGTAGCCTGTCCTACAAGACCTCCGTTGAAGTTACCCTTGCCGGTGATGTTACCGGTAGCATGGCAGTCGGTAATGACTGTGGCAGGGTTGGCATATCCGAGAAGTCCTCCGGTATTGTTTCCGAACGAATTGACAGCCACGTCAGCGGAACAGTCCGTAAGCGTGCAGCCTTCGACCTGCGCATATCCAAGGATGCCGGCAGTAGAATGGTGACCGACAAGCGAACCTGATGTGTGACAGTTTGTGAAGACTGATGGTGCGAGAGATGCCGTTCCGACGATTCCTCCCACCTGACTTACCGCTGCGTTATTGTTGTCAGCGTCAGCCACAACCAGTTCCACATCAATGTTGTTGAAAGTGGCATTGTATGCCGTGCCGGCAATGCCGCCGAGCATATTGCCTTTACCGTTGGTGCCCGATGAATTCACCTGGAGGCCTTTGACCCTGATGTCGGATATTTCAGTTGCCTTTTCAGGAGCCTCGCTGTTTCCGATGCATGCGGCCAGGAGTCCGGCAGATGTAGTTCCTGTGGTAAGCACCGGATTCTCGAATGTGAGATTCCTGACAGAACCTGTGAATATGCCGAATAAGCTCGGATATGTATCCGCAGAACAGTTGAAGCCCTTGATAGTCTTGCCGTTACCGTCAAAATGAATCTCCGTTGAGTTTACTGAATTGACAGGTACCCAGTCCTCGTAATCCGACATGTCAATATCTTCCTCCAACCTGAAATATGTAGGCTTGCCGGCCTTCTGAGCTTTGGACATGCACAGGAAATCCGTCTGCGTGTAAATAAGATATGGGTCGTCGGCTGTTCCTGTTCCGTACTCGAATCCGGACTCAGGGAGCACTTTCCTGCGGAAGATGACATAGACAGTCCTGTCGTCGTCGCTCATGTCGAACTCGTGAGCGGATTCGCTCTTGATTTCTGCAATCGTAAGCGGCAGGAGATATGCTTTGCCGTCCTCCTGCATTCCCGCACTCTTCAATGTCAGTTCGGAAGTGGAGGACACGGTATTGTAACGAGGCAGGAAGAGCCTGTCCGTGGTGATTTCGTATGCCTCTGCAGGCACGGCCTCGTATGATGTGCCGTGGGCCTGGTTGTATGACTCCACAAGAGACGGGTCAGCCTTGATAATGGCTGTGAGAAGCTCATCAGCGATGGCTCTGGCCTGGATCTGAAGTGTGAACGTCTTCTTTTTGGGAGCCATAAGCGCCACCTCTCCGTCCAAATCCCGGACAATCAGAGACACGCTTGCAGGCGTATCAATCGGAGTAACTTTCTGATATGGATACTCCTTGTTGCAGGATACGGACATCAATGCCGCCAGTCCCGCACAGAACAGTATTTTTGAATAAGTGTTCATCTCATTAAAGTTTGATAATATCCAATTTCATCGGCTGTGTCAAAATACCACATCCGCATATACGGGGAGATGGTCCGAAGCCTTCGTGACATCCCCGTTGTGAAATCTGGTCATGGTGTGAGTGCCTGTAACCTTTACAGATGCCGCGTCCCTGTATCTGAAAATGAAGTCGATACAGCTTGTCGGTGCATTGGACGGTATGGTGTTTTCAGTGGAGGACAGCATCTCCCATTTTGTAAGGATGGAGTTGATGGCTGCGGAACCCGGCCTGGAGTTCATATCTCCGCAGAAGAATACCGGCTTGGAACTGCCCTTGTACTTCTGTCCCCAGGCATGTACCACCTCAATCTGACCAAGAACGGACTCCTCCGAGGTGTGGTCAAGATGGGCTGCCCCGAGAATATAGTCGGGAGTTTCCACAACTGCTATTGAACGCGGTTCTGAACCTGTGCCCTTGGGAAGTGCTATTGTATATGAATCTATGATGTCCGTATTCCTGGGAACCACGACACCGTTTCCATAAGCACCGTCCTTGTAGGACATTGCTCGTCCGAATGTCCACTTCCAGCCATCGAGCGCGGCGGCAAGGGCCTTCACCTGGTTTACATTATGCCTGGTATTGCAACTGTCAAGCTCATTGAGTCCGACGACATCAGCCTCCGCCTCGAGTATCATTGCTGCCACCATCTCAGTACTGTTGGACATATACTTCGAGAAGGCGCCTACATTGTATGACATTATCCTGACACTGCCCTCGGCCTTTGGATAATACACTGTGCCGTCATTGTCCGGCTTGCCTTCATCCGGCTTGCTCCATTCCCAAGGGTCATCCGAATTGATATCCTTGCCATCGGTACCGCAAGCGGTGAATGCAAGCAGAAGCGCGGACAATATGTAGTAAACCTTTTTCATTGCTGTCATATTTAAAATGTCAGACCGTCTTCCCATCCCGGGTTCTGGGTGAGAACACCGTTGGTGAGGGACCTGTCATTAATCGGAATAGGATATAGATAATCCCTCTCCTCATTCCATTTGCCAGGAGTGTTCTTGTTGGTGAGAACATAACCGTGGTCGCCCTCCGTGAGGAATACTTTCTCATTTATCTTGCACGGGATCACTCCGGAAGCGATGGAAGGTGCTGTGCCCTCATAGAAGCATACATCCGGTGTTCCGTTACCGTCCAAATCGTATGTGCCCGGTGCAGGGACATAGATGCCGAGGTATTGATGAGTGAAAGCCTGGCCGTTACGCCATCTCATGAGGTCGTAGTAGCGGAAATTCTCATCGAAGAACTCGACTGCGCGCTCCCTTCTGATTTCAAGAATCACGCCTGCATTCTTTCCGGTGACATTAGGATAGCCGGTTTCCGCCGCCAGCAGATATGGGTCCGGGGACGCATTGGCTGCATCCATGTCGATGTTCGGCATACCTACTCTGTCTCTAAGCGGCTTGATGGACTTCTCAAGATCCTGCTGGGTCAATGTGCCCAGCTCCGCCTTTGCCTCGGCATAGTTCAGGTAAACCTCGGCGGTGCGGAAGATTGGAAGGTCATTGTAGGAAGCTCCGTAGAGGTCTGCAGCTGCATCCACTCCAAGCATATACTTAGTCGGCTGATAGCCGGTAATTGTATTGTTGAAGTTCGGTGCCTCGACCTTGTCGGAGCCCATACGCTTGTAGTTTGCCGTACGGATTGACTGGGACATGCGTGGATCCCTGTTCTTGATTTCCTCCGAGAAGAACATTGTCTCCCATCCTTCACGCTCTGTGAAACGGGTTCCGTCCTTCATAAGATACATACAAGCCATCTTCCTGGTCATACTCGGATTTCCGTAGTTGCCGATCGTGTGGTATGTGCCATTGTGCTGAACACCGATGGAACGGTCGTAATCTCTTGCGAGGATGATTTCAGTTCCGATTGCATTGTCGCTGTTGAACAGCTGGGCGTAGCTGTTGTCGATTCCGCCTCCTGTATAGATGGAATAACCGCTGGTGAGCATAAATTCTTCTGCGGCCTTCACAGCCTCATTCAGGAAGAAGTCCGCATCGTGCTCCAATCCGCTGATATTGTGATATTTGCGGAATGTCCCCTCAAACAGGCAGGCTCTCGACTTGAGGGCAAGCGCCGTCCATTTGGTGACTTTGTACAGTTTGTGGACCGTCGGGAGATATTCCGAAGCATAGTCCAGATCCTCAATTACTTTGGTCATCACAAGGTCGCGGGAGTCCCTCGGCTTGTAGAGTTCCGGGTCGGCCGAACCGAGCTGTTTGTCATACCACGGAACATCTCCGAAACGCTTCACTTTCTCGAAATAGAAGTATGCCCTGAAGAATCTTGCAAGGGCCACATACTCGTTCCTGACCTCGATATCCGGGCAGTTGACTGAGTACTCTATCAGAGTGTTGTAGTTTCTGAGCTCGGTGAAGGTCCAGCCTCCACCTGATGCCGGTATGGTACGGCCGTCCCTCATTTCAGCAAGAAGGCCGTCCTTAATCAGGAGATCGGACTCCTCCTCGTAAACTGAGGTCCCCGGCAGGTCATTGTAGAAATTGTTTGAGAAGGCCTCAAGCTCCGCCTCGGTGGAGAAAAAGGTGTCAGGCGAAAGCTGGGAGAGAGGCATCTTGTTCAAATCGCAGGCGGTCATTGTGACGGCCGCAGCCAGTATTGATATAATTGTCTTTTTCATTTTTGTCCCTCCTGGTTTAGAATGTGAGATCAACGCCGAACATAAACGATTTCTGCCAAGGATAGATTCTCATCTGGCTGTTGGTCTGGGCCATTTCCGGATCTATGTAGTCGCTCTTGATACCTGACCAGTATGCGAGGTTCTCTCCAGTGAAATAGAATCTCAGGGCTTCGATTCCGGCCTTACTGGTCCATTTCTGAGGAAGAGTATATCCGACGGTGAGGTTCTTCAGACGGCAATAGGCGATATTCTGGAGATAGCGGTCATTGTTGACGGTCAGTTCCCTGTTGGAACCGAGAGCAGCATAGCCGCGCGGCCTCGGATAATATGCATCCTTGTTGTCCTCGCTCCAGATCATCGTGTGGAAGTCTTTTGGAATCAATGTGGCATAAGGGCGTGCATAAGGTCCCCAGAAGAGCAGGGTATTGGTCTGCGGATACCAGTCCATCTTTCCAATTCCCTGGAAGAAAATAGAAAAGTCGATTCCAAGCCACTGGAAACCCAGATTTGCTCCATAGTTGAAACGAGGCTCGGTATTACCAATCACTTCGCGGTCACCCGGGTTGTTCACGGTATTCTGACCGAGGGTAATCTTGTTGTCTCCATCCAGATCCTTGAACTTGACATCACCTCCGTGGAGTCCCCTCTGGTCGCCCGCCGCCGAGTTGATGGCCTGATTAATCATTGACTGGTCCACTGGCCAGGCTGCAGCTTCCTCGTCAGAGTCGAAAAGGCCGTCTGTCCTGTAGCCCCAGATTTCACCCCATCTCTTACCCACATAATGACTGAGCGCAAAAGATTTCTCAGGGTTGTCATATTTGGTCACATCTGTGACATAATCGCTGAAAATGGCCGTGATGTTGTATGAGAACGGATGTCCTGCAAGCTGGAAGAGGTCTTTCCATGTAAGGGAGAGCTCATATCCTTTCGTGCGGAGGTCGGCCGCATTCATCTTAGGAGAACTTGCTCCGTAGGTTGCCGGAAGAGCCACACCTGCGGTGAGCATATCCTTGGTGTCCCTTATGTAGGCTTCAGCCGTGAGGGAAAGCCTGTTCCCGAGCCATGAGGCGTCGAGTCCGAGGTTGTGCTGCTGGACTTTCTCCCAGGTAAGGTCCGATGCGACAGGGGCGCCGATAGTGGCGATTGTCGGCTTGGAACCTGTACCGAACAGGTATGAAGATGTGCCGATGGAGATCTTGCGGATGTAGTCATAATAGCCTACCTGCTGGTTTCCGAGACTTCCGAATGAATATCTGATCTTGAGATTGTTGAACTTGTCCTTGATTTTCGAGAAGAATTTTTCCTCCGAGATTCGCCATCCGGCTGAACCTGAAGGGAAGAACCCCCATCTGTCATTCTCCGAGAATCTTGAGGAACCGTCATAACGGCCGCTGACCTCAAACAGATATTTCCCGGCATAGTCGTAGTTCACTCTGGCGAAGAAGCCGGCGAGAGCATACTCGTTCTGACCGCCCTCTACCTCCATTCTCTTGTTGCCGTCATCTCCCGAGCCGATCAGGTCAAGGTCATTGAGGCTCTCGGACATAAGGTAGTATCCGCGTGCGGTAATGTCTTTGTAACGCTTTGTTTCCCAGTTGTATCCGGCCATGACCTTGAGATTGTGAGCCTGCTTGAAGGAGTGCTCGTAGGTGGCGAATATATTGGTGGCGAAATAATGCTGTGTCTCGATTATTTCCTGGAGCCTGTCAATGCTGTTGCCGCTGTTGAGGGTGATGATTTCGCCCGGGTAACGGGAATAGCTGGTGTTTGTGGAACGGTTGTAATTCCTGTACTGGTTCAGGCCGTAAGTGAAATTACCCTTGATTTCCAGACCTTTGACAGGTTTCACAGTGAGCTCGGTAGTGGTGAGGAGATTGTCGTTGGTGTCACCGTTCTTGTAGTTGGGATTGTCAAGGACAGTGAGCATTCCGTCCATCACGTAGTTGTTGTTGGCGAATGAAGTATAGCCGATGCTGGTGCCGTCCGGGTTATGAGCAGGATAGCTGGCAAGGGCATGTACGGTCATAAGGCTGAATGCAGTGTTCACACCGCTTCGTCCCGGATACTCGTAATCGGAAGAGTAGTAGCTCGTGTTGTTGGACAGGCTTACATATCTGTTTATGTCAAAATTGATCTTGGAGCGGAAATTGTACTTGTTCAGTTTATCGGTATTTCTCCTGAATACTCCCTCTTCATAATTGTAACCTCCTGAGATGAAATACTTTATATGTTTGGTACCACCTGTAAGGGATACATTGTGCTGAGTGATGATGTGATTGTCCTGAAAGAGTTCGTGATACCAGTCTGTATTGGCGTAATAAACATAGGTGTCACGGCCTTCGCGCTGGTCAATCATCACCCACGGACGTTCAGGGCTCTCGGTCTTGTCATTGCGTCTGGCCCAAAGTTCCTGCATGTCCTTCTCGGTATAGAAGGTGTAATTCTTGCCGTTGGCGGCATTGTAGAACAGGTCATTCAGATATACGGAGTAATATCCCCTTGTCTCGAATTCGGTGGAGGTCGTAGGCTGCTGCCAGCCAATGCGGCCACTGTATCTCACTGTAGGCAGGCCGCTTCCCTCGGTTCCGTTCTTGGTAGTGATGAGGATCACTCCGAATGAAGCTCTCGCTCCATAGATGGCGGCGGCAGAGGCGTCCTTTATAACTGATATTGACTCTACGTCATTAGGGTTGACCCTGCTCATGTCACCTTCCGCTCCGTCAATGAGAATCAGTGGATTGCCTCCATTGATGGAGTTGACACCACGGATATTGACGCTGGCTGCGTTGCCCGGGCGTCCGGACGATGTGGTGACGTTGAGTCCCGGGACGCTACCCTGAAGCATGTGGGTCAGCGTAGTGGCGCTCCTGCTTTCAAGGCTCTTGGAGGATACAGTGGCAATAGCACCTGTCAGGTTGACCTTCTTTTGTGTACCGTAACCCACGACTACAGTCTCCAGAAGTGCCACGGCATCCTCGGAGAGGAAAATCTTTATGTTGTCCTGAGAAGGGGAGAGAGTGATTTTCCTGTCAAGGAATCCTATGAAGGATGCGGTGAGCTGAAGTCCCTCCCTTGCTCCTCCCGGGATTTCCAGTACGAATTTTCCGTCCATTCCGGAGATTGTGCCATACTGCTGGTTACCGTCATGTACAACGATGGAGGCTCCAGGAAGGGGTTCGCCGCTGTTTTCATACACAGAGCCGGTGATTGTCCACGGTGTGTTGCGGGCTGCCTTGCTGGCTCCGGCCTTTTTTACGAGCATTATCTTGCTCTTGTCAATGCGGCATTCAAAGCCGGGAAGGATTGAAGAGATGATTTCGGTAACCGGAGCATTGTCAACATTGACAGTGACGGTTTTCATGGCATCGAAATCCGAGGTGTTCCAGAAGAACGAACAATCTGTGGATTTCTCGATCAGAGCGAGGATTTCCTTGATCGGCACATTTTCCTTATGCACAGTCGCCTTTGGCATTTGTGCAAAAGCAGGCAAAGCTCCGAAAAGGAATGCTGACAGCAGCAATGCCGCCAGAACAGTCTTTTTCTGTCTCATTTACGCAGTTTTAGAGTTATTAATTTACCTTCGGTATCCCCCCTTAGTGGTCATGAGGGTGTCACTGATACCTAAAACAGCTCAATGAATTCGGAGTCAAGCATTCTGTAATGAACACCGGAAATGACTTCGATGGCCTGGAGAATCTCCTCAAGAGGTTCGTACCGGACTGTGAAAGAAAGCGTAATGGACTCCAATCGTGTCTTGTCCGACAGGCAGATACGGACATTGTACCAATGTTCGAGGCTTCTTGCAATGTCAGACAGAGGGACACTGTCGAACTTGATCATATCACCGGTCCAATCGGTGAATATTGAAGTTCTGACATTCTCCACACGCCATCCTCCGCAGGTTTCGGTCATCAGTTCGCCCGGACGGAGAACAGTTTCGGGAACATCCTTCCCGGTCACTTTGACGCTGCCTTCCGCAAGACATACGGAATTGGGCTTTCCGGTGTAGGATGTGACGGTAAATCTGGTGCCGAGGACAGTGACATCCATTTTGTCCGCATTGACAATGAAGGGATGCTTCTCGTCTCTGGATACCTCGAAATAAGCCTCTCCCTCGAGCCTGACCTTCCTGGCCCGCCCAAAGAACCTGTTTGAAAGATACAGCCGGCTGCCATTGTTCAGCCAGACTTTCGAACTGTCAGGGAGTACGAAATACCCCTTGGAGTAATTCGCGGAGGCGAGAACCTGGTCAGGTCTGGAGAATGTCCCGGCGACATATCCGCATAACACTGCAACGCATATTGACGCTGCCAAGGCGACGGCTGCAAACACTCTGCGGATGCCGTTGGTCTTTTTCCCTTTCCGTCCTGTCTCACCACAACCTGAAATCAGCCCGAAAGGATTCTCTGTCAGTCCATTTTCCACGGGAAGATTCCCGCAGTCATTCCAGACCTCCGCAAGGATGTCAGGGCCGCTGCCGGCAACTTCCTTCCCGGACAGCCACTGTCTGAAAACCGAGACTGTCTCGGGAGAATGCTCTTCCCGGGTAAATTTTCCGATGATTTTTCTTTCTGCTGCTCTCTTCATCAATCAGCTGTTTTAATTAAGATAAACTGAAAGGCCGTGGTACGTAGGCGAAATTGCAATTTATTTCAAATTATCCTCAATTTCCTCGCGGATGTCGTGCAGTGCGTTGGTTATATGCTTCTCCACTGTTCTCACACTGATGCCGAGCAACTCCGCTATCTTCTGGTGGGACAAGCCCTCCATCCTGCTCATTGCGAACACCCTGGCTCTTTGCCCGGGCATTTTGTCAACTGCCATCGCCACCGAAATCCTGAGGTCCTCAAAGTCTGTTTCCTCGTCGGTGAATGCCCTGAATTCCTCTGTCGCGGAAGAAAGATAGTCCATATATCTCCTGTTGATCTGCGTTCTGCTGCAATAGAGCAGCACCTCATTCTTCACCATGCGGAACAGATATGATGAGAACGAGGTAACGCCTGCTATGTGTTCCCGCTGATTCCAGATTTTTACAAAGACATCGTGGGTAATGTCCCTTGCCGCATCTTTGTCCTTGAGCAGCATCAATGCGAAATTGGCGCATTGCCCGGCGTATTTGCCGTATAATGCGGCAAATGCATCTTTGTCGCCCTTTCCCAGGCGCTCAAGGTACAGGATGTCTGCTGAATAATCTGGCATTTGAATGTTTTTTCGGCAATTCCGGCAGTTAAACTGTTTACAAATATAGAAATTTTTCCGGTTTGTTCTAAAAACAGGGGGTCCATGCCCGGAGATTCCGTGTCTTTAGTATGTAAAAGGTTTCAACTATGGATTTATATCTGCTGATACGCTATTTTGCCTGCAAGACGACGCCGCAGGAGGAAAACCAGGTAAGGGCCTGGCTTCTGGGTGACAGGGACGGCAGCCGTGCCGACCTTTTCAGGGAGGTGCATATGATGTTCGAGGGTATGGTTCTCTACACCGAAGAGGCGAAGCTGCTTTCCGCCCGTGTGCCGGAGCGCAGCATGGCAAGACCTTTCTGGAAGAGGGCCGGAATCGCTGTTCTTCGCGCTGCCGCTGTCGCTGCATTGGCTGTCGGAGCGGCATTCTGGGGCAAGCAGGCTGAAATTGACAGGCTTGCATCCGAATACGAGACCATCAGCGTGCCGGCAGGGGAGAGGATGGACATTGTTCTTGCCGACGGAACACATCTCTGGATGAATTCCGGTACTGAGGTTGAGGTACCTGTCGTTTTTTCGAGGAAGAGCAGGGACATCAGGGTCAATGAGGGAGAGGTCTTTCTGGAAGTTGCGAAGGATGACGAGAAACCTTTCTTCGTCAGAACCTGGGCCGGCAATGTCAAGGTTCTGGGAACCAGGTTCGAGGTTACCTCCGACCCCGGGAATAACGAGTTCACCGCATCCCTGGTCCGCGGCTCCGTGGAAGTTTCCTCCGCCGCCGACCCGAGCCAGTCCCGCATACTTGTCCCCGGTGAAATCGCAAGATACCGCAACGGACGCCTGATTGTAGAGAAGATAGGGGATATCTCGACTGTGGGCTGCTGGAACGAGGGTGTCATTGACGTATCCTCGATGCCGTTTGACGAGCTGATGAGGAAATTTGAGAAGGCCTACAATGTGAATATTGAAATACTGAGGGACAGTCTTCCTGTAGTGACATACACCAGGGGAAAGATCAGGGTGGCGGACGGAATCGAACACGCCATGTCAGTACTCCGTCTTGCATCGGATTTCGAGTATGAATATGACATTGAAACCGCTACGGTTTACGTCCGGTAACTGATTCAGCAACATAGCCCACAAGGGCTTGACTTTATAACTAATAACTAATTAAACATCATGAACAAAGGTCTATTACTTGCTTTTAGGCTTGCTGTTCTGGCATTTGTCCTCTGCCTCTCGCCAATCGTGGCGAATGCGCAGCGCATAAATCTCAAGGTGGAGAACGCCACGCTTGAGAGCGTGCTGGACAAGGTGGAGCAGCAGTCAAGGTATCTTTTCCTGAACGACCAGGTCGACCTGTCCAGAAGAGTGACGGTCGATGTTTCAGAACAGAGTCTCGAATCCGCATTGACGGAGATTTTCGAGGGGATGAATGTAGCCTGGAATATTCAGGGAACCAATGTTTACATTTCCAATAAACCGGCCCATTCTGCCTCACAGCAGACATCCTCGACCGTAAGCGGTACGGTCATGGACGCATACGGCCAGCCGGTGATGGGTGCCGCTGTCCTCGTGAAGGGGACATTGACGGGAACCAGCACTGACCTCGACGGCAGATTCTCGTTTGAACTCCCTGCCGGAAGCGAAAACGGAGTACTCGAAGTTTCCTGCCTTGGATACAAGACCCAGGAACTTGCGATAGGCTCGAGGAGAGAGTTCAACGTGATTCTCGAGGACGACACAATCCTTATGGAAGGCACTGTGGTTACCGCCCTCGGTATCAAGCGTTCCGAGAAGGCGCTTTCCTACAATGTGCAGAAGGTCGATTCCGATGCCATTCTCGGCAATAAGGACGCCAACTTCGTGAATTCCCTCAACGGAAAGGTTGCAGGTCTCGTGATCAATGCCTCATCTTCCGGAGTCGGCGGCTCATCCAAAGTGGTGATGCGTGGTGAAAAGTCCATCTCAAAGAGTTCCAACGCACTCTATGTCATTGACGGAGTGCCGATGTTCAATGTGGCCAAGGAGGCAGGAACCGAGTTCTCCTCACAGGGAACCACCGACCCGGTAGCCGACATCAACCCTGAGGACATCGAGTCTATGACTGTCCTCACCGGAGCTGCTGCAGCCGCACTCTACGGTTCATCCGCTGCCAACGGTGCCATTGTCATCACTACCAAGAAGGGACAGCAGGGCAAGACTTCGGTGACGGTATCCAGCAACACTGACATGTACCGTCCGTTTGTCCTGCCGCGTTTCCAGAACCGCTACGGCACAGGAGATTATTCATCTTCAGAAGGCTCCATTGTACGCAGCTGGGGCAAACGTCTGAATGAGACCAACTATATGGGCTACGACCCTGCCAGGGATTATTTCCAGATGGGTATCACCGGAACCGAGTCGGTTTCCCTGTCCACAGGAACGGAGAAGAACCAGACTTACCTTTCCGCCGCCGCTGTCAATTCCAGGGGCAATATCCCGAACAACTCTTACAACCGCTACAATTTCACATTCCGCAACACCACCAGCTTCCTTGACGACAGGATGACCCTCGATGTCACCGCAAGCTACATCATGCAGAATGACAGGAACATGACCAACCAGGGAGTCTATAACAACCCTGTGGTGGGCGCCTATCTCTTCCCTCGCGGAAATGACTGGGAAGACATCCGGATGTATGAGCGCTATGATACCGCGAGGTCTATCTATACACAGTACTGGCCTGTAGGCGACGCCGGAATGACAATGCAGAATCCTTACTGGATCAATTACCGCAACCTCCGCGTCAACAAGAAGGACCGCTATATGCTCGGCGCAGGCCTCTCATACAAGATTCTCGACTGGATGACATTGTCCGGACGCGTCCGCATCGACAATTCCACCAACAAGTACACCGAGAAATTCTTCGCCACGACCAACACCCAGCTCACCGAGCAGTCCAACAACGGATTGTATGGCCTGGAAATCTCCGAAGACAAGCAGGTTTATGCCGATGCCCTTCTCGACATCAACAAGACCTGGAACGACTGGAGTCTTCACGCCAATGTCGGTGCATCCATCTCCGACATGAGATATGACCTTACCAAGAACCGCGGTCCTATCGCGGCTGACAATCTTCCTAACGTGTTCAGCCTCTTTACTGTGGATCAGGGCAAGCTGGTCAAGGCACAGTCCGGATGGCGGGAGCAGACCCAGTCCGTATATGCCTCTGCCGAGATTGGATTCAAAGGAGCATACTACCTCACATTGACGGGCAGGAATGACTGGCCTTCGCAGCTTGCGGGACCTCAGTCAGGAGCCAAGGGCTTCTTCTACCCTTCAGTCGGCGCCTCCGCTGTGCTTTCCCAGATTATCCCGAACATGCCTAAGCAGCTTGAGTACCTCAAAATCAGGGCTTCATACGCATCTGTAGGTTCACCTTTCGAGAGATTCATTGCCAATCCTCTCCATACCTGGCCTGAGAAGGGATCCAGCTGGAACCAGCAGACCTCCTATCCTGTCAAGGACCTCAAGCCGGAGCGCACAGATTCCTGGGAGGCCGGTCTCAGCATGAGATTCCTCAACTGGTTCAACCTTGAGGCGACATACTACCACACCGATACCAGGAATCAGACAATCTATCCTACAATCTCTTCAGGCTCAGGGTATTCCAGCATTCCGATCCAGTCCGGAAGCGTACTCAACCAGGGACTCGAGCTTGCACTCGGATTCGACAAGACCTGGGGCATCTTCAACTGGCAGAGCAACTACACGTTCTCGATGAACCGCAACAAGATCAGATCCCTCACCAATTGCATCAACCCTATGACCGGTGAACCGATTGAAATCGGCACGATGACAATGGGCGGTCTTGGCAATGTCAAGTTCCTCCTCAAGGAAGGCGGTTCACTCGGCGACATCTACTCACGCAGTGACCTCAAGCGCGACAGCAACAATGACATCTATGTCGACGAGAAGGGCAACATTGCAACCCAGACCATCGACAACGTTGACAATTACATCAAATTGGGAAGCATTTCACCGAAGGCCAACATGGCCTGGAGAAACGATTTCCGAATCGGCAACTTCAACCTCGGATTCATGCTCACGGCCCGTCTTGGCGGCGTTGTATTCTCAAGAACCCAGGCCCTGCTTGACTACTACGGAGTATCCGAGGCGTCAGCATTGGCAAGGGATAACGGCGGAGTCCCCGTAAATGGCGGTGACCTCATCGATGCCAACAAGTGGTATACCGCTATCGGCTCCGGAGACACAGTGCCTCAGTACTATACATATTCTGCGACCAACTTCAGGCTCCAGGAGGCCTGCATCGGCTACACCTTCCCTCGCAAGATGATGAAGAATGTATGCGAGCTCACCCTCCAGCTTGTCGGACGCAATCTGTGGATGATTTACAACAAGGCTCCGTTCGACCCTGAGACAATCGCCACGACCGGAAGCTACTATCAGGGAATTGACTACTTCATGAGCCCTTCCACCCGCAACTTCGGTTTCAATGTAAGACTCAAATTCTAAGAGAATATGAACAAGATTATATACAGATACCTCATACCGGCCTCAGCCATTGCCGCGGCGCTTGCGACATCCTGCACGGCCAACTATCTGGAAATCAACAGCGATCCGTACGGCGTGACCCAGGACGAGCTCCAGCGTGACGGCTACATCATCAAGGCTGCCCTCACCGGAATCGCGGACGGTGTCATCTCCCCGGACGTGAACACCACACAGTTCACAGAGTGCCTTCTCGGAGGCCCGATGGCAGGCTACATGGCCGATGCGAACGCAGGTTTCGCCAACACCATCTCCAACTACAACGCCACTGACAACTGGACCAATGTCTTCATGCAGAGCGACAGGATGATGCCGGTGGTCTATACCAATTACAACCAGCTCCGCAATGTGACCGACAACCCGGTGATTCTGGCAGTCGGCGACATCGTGAAAGTGGCCGCAATGCACAGGGTATGCGATACCTACGGCCCTATTCCTTACACCAGAATCGGTCAGGACGGCAAACTCCAGGTTGCCTACGATTCCCAGGAGGATGTTTACAAGGCAATGATTCAGGAACTTACCGATGCCGTGGAGGTTCTCCTTCCGAACAGGACCAACAATTTCGCTCCGACGGCGGACATCATCTACGGCGGTCAGACAGAGAAGTGGATCAAGTTTGCCAACTCATTGAAACTCAGGCTTGCGATGCGTATCAGCTACGCTGCTCCTGAACTCTCAAGGAAGGCTGCCGAGGAGGCTGTCAACAATGAGGTAGGCGTTTTCACCTCCAATGAGGACAATGCCAAAGTGACCACCTTCGGCGTGGACGGCAACCCTATCAACGTGGCCGTGCACTACAATATGGCCAAGCATTCCGACGGGGCTGTCTGCCAGACTGGCGGAGACTCGCACGCCGCCGCTGACATCATCTGCTATATGAACGGCTACAATGACCCTCGCCGCAAGGCCTACTTCACCGAGTCCGAGTGGGGCGAAGGATTCCAGTACACGGGTCTCCGTCACGGAATCATCATCCCTGACCATTCGAGCGTCGGCCACAAGTATTCAGGCGTGAAGATTGCCGCCGATTCCCCGATTTACTGGATGAACGCCGCCGAGGTAGCCTTCCTCAAGGCTGAGGCAGCAGGAGTATTCGGATACGATATGGGCGGTTCCGCCAGGGATTTCTATGAGGAAGGCATCCGTCTCTCATTCGAGCAGTGGGGAGCCGGCGACGCCTCAGCCTACATTGCAGACGGCTCAAGCATCCCTCAGGTTTATCTCGACCCTGCCGGCACCAATACATATTCACAGGCCCTCTCGACAATTACCGTGGCATGGAATGACAGCGCCGATGCGGAGGAGATGCAGGAGAGAATCATCACCCAGAAGTGGATCGCCAACTGGCTGCTCGGAAATGAGTCCTGGGCAGACTGGAGACGCACCGGCTACCCTCATCTCATACCTGCCAGCGATGCCGGCAACAAGAGCAACGGAATGGTTGACTCCGCTGAAGGAGCACGCCGTATGCCTTATCCTCGCGATGAGTACGTAAACAACCCTGAGAATATCCGTCAGGCTGTTTCGGAATATCTCGCCGGACCGGACAACATGTCCACGAGACTTTGGTTTGACTGCAAAAACAAGTAATGATGAAAATGAAAAACAACATATTCAAGACCCTCTTCCTTGCCGCAGCTGCGATATCCTTCGCATCCTGCTCCGAGTGGACCGAGCCGGAGTCTGTGGGATTCCACTATACCACTCTCGAGGAGAAGAATCCTGAGCTCTACAAGGCTTATTTCCAGTCAGTCAGGGACTACAGGGATTCAGAACACAAGGTCGTGATTGCCAAGTTCGACAACAAGTCCACTACATTGGCCGGACGCGCCGAGCACATCACCTGCCTGCCTGACAGCGTTGACTACATCATTCTATACAATCCTGAGGTCAGCGCCGCCATTGCGGACGAGATGCGCGAAGTACGTGAGCTCAAAGGCCAGAAAGTCCTCTATCAGATTGAGTACAAGACCATCGAGAATGAGTACAAGGACTATGCAGAGGCCTGGAATGATGCGCATCCTCCAGTGGAGGGTGAGGAGGCAGCCCCTGCGGATCCTGCCGATACCCTCATATCCCTCAACAATTATGTCAGCGAGGCTGTCAAGGCCAGGACTGCCTATCTTTCAGAGTACGGATATGACGGTGTGAACATTGTCTTTTCCACAAAGAATCCGGCAAGCTGCACTGAGGAGGCGCTGGCTGAACTGAAGACCGCACAGGCCGCATTCCTTGCTCCGATTGCAGAGGCTATTGCAGCAAATCCGGATGCCCTGGTGTTCTTCGAAGGCACGCCGCAGTTTGTCCTGGAAAATGCCGAGATCGTGGAAAATGCCGATTATCTGATCATTCCTGCGACTACGGCCGTCAATGAGTCTGAACTCAGCTACGAACTCGGCCTTGTGAACCGCTACGGTAATATTCCTGCCGACAGGTTCATCGTTTCCGTGACTGTCCGCTCACTTGAGGACCCTGCCCTGACCGACGGTACATTCTCCGGATTGGACAGGAAAGGAAGGGAGAAGACAGCCATCATCGGAGCCGCCGAGTGGACTGCAAAGCCGGTTCAGGGAGTGGTAAAGGCCGGTATTGCCGTAGAAAACGCCCAGAATGACTATTACAATCTTTCACTGGTTTACTACAGTATCAGAGAGGCTATCTCAATAATGAATCCTTCACCTATCAAATAGCTGATGCAATGAAACATATCATTAAGAATATATTCTGGATGACCCTTTCCGCAGCCGTGCTGACAGTCTCTGCCTGCACCTCTGAGAAGGAGAAGATGGACGAGCATCATTTCGACAACAAGCTCTTCATCAACACATCCGTCACATCCGAGGAGATTCTGGTCAAGCCTTCAGGGGCAGGCGTCCAGATTTCCAGGGAACTTACAATCGGCACAGCCCTCAAGGCTGCAAACAAGATAACCGGACGCTTTGTGGCCGCTCCTGAAATGCTTGAGACCTACAAGCTCTCCTGCTACGACGAGAATGCGGTGGCTCTTGCCGACACAATGTGCGTCATTGACAATGCGGATGTCATTGTCGAGGCCGGAGCGACGGCTTCAGCCCCTGCTACCGTGACTTTCACTGAACTTGAGAAACTTGACAGGGAGACTGTCTATGTGATGCCTGTTGCCCTGCGCGACGTGGAGGGCATTGACGTGTTGGCTTCCAAGACCGTGGTTTACTACGTGTTCAAGGGCGCCGCTCTCATCAACGTTGTGGCCAACATTGCCGAGAACAGGGCATATCCTGACTTCAACAACGATCCCAAGTTCAATAATCTCAGCAATTTCACAATGGAGGCCCTGATACGTCCACAGGCATTCGGACGTCTGATTTCCACCATCATGGGCATCGAGGGCAAGTTCCTGCTCCGTATCGGCGACGCCGGAGTTCCTGACAACCAGCTGCAGATTGCCTGCTCAAGGAATGTCACAAACTCCGATCTCCAGTTCGAGGCCGGTAAATGGTATCACATTGCGGTTGCCTTCGACAACGGGAATGTCAAGGTCTATATCAACGGCTCCGAAAAGCTTTCCGACAATGTGGGCTCTACCAGCATCAGCCTTGGTGCAAAGCATCACAATGAGGATGATGGCAGCCGCGTATTCTGGATAGGCTATTCCTATGCCCACGACCGCTATTTCGACGGAGACATTGCCGAGGTGCGTATCTGGAACAGGACTCTTTCCAAAGATGACGTCAATGCTCCGAACCATTTCTACACCGTTGATCCTGCTTCAGAAGGCCTGATTTCCTACTGGAAGTTCGACGATGCGGCAGGAAACATCATAAAGGATTACTCGTCAAGCGGTTATGACCTGACCTGCGACAGCAATCCGAAATGGAACAAAGTTAGTCTTCCTTAAATTGAAACAGAGATGAAGAAATTATACAGAATAATGCTGACCCCGGCTGTCATCATTTCCTCGCTTGCTGCAGTTTCCTGCTCCGAGGATATTGTAATCGACAGAATTGATGAGGGTGCATATGAAAATGTGAATTCGCTCATTGGCTCTCTCAGGGATGCCAATACCGGCGATGTCAGCACCATCGTGGAAATGTTCCGCGACAGCTACAGTACCAATGTGGCCTTCACATTGTCCCGTCCTCCAAAGGCCGGAGTGGACGTGCAGGTGGAATATGATGCCGACTATGTGGCTCAGTACAACAGGGAGCACGGCACTGATTTCCTGGCCTGGCCGAAGGAAAGGTATTCCATCCAGAACGGGGGACGCATTGTCGTCGCTCCTGATGAAAAGGTATCCTACAGTCTCGGCGTGGAGATTGCCAGGGCCGACACGACAGAACTCATTGCCGAGGCCACTTACATTCTCCCTCTCAAGGCTGTCGCGACAGGAGGTGATGTCAAGGTTTCCGAGTCCCGCTGCGTGTATCTTCTGAAGAACCGTTCCGGTGATGGCACCGCCATGAGGGAGCCGGGCGAGAAGGAGACCTTCCTCTATTTCGAGGTCAATGACACCAACCCGCTGAATGCTCTCCAGTTCAGGATGGAGGACGGCCGCTACCTCTGGAATTATGTCTGCCTCTTCGCTGCCAACATCAACTATGACAGGGAGAAGGGCGAAGTATATGTGTTCTGCAACCCTCAGGTCCAGTACATTCTCGACCATAGCGAGGAGATTCTCCAGCCTCTCCGCAAAAGGGGTATCAAGGTTCTCCTCGGTCTCCTCGGCAACCACGACGAGTCCGGCCTGGCACAGCTTTCTGACCTTGGCGCACGTGAATTTGCAATGAAACTCAAGGCAATCTGCGATGCATACAACCTCGACGGAGTGAATTTCGACGACGAGTACTCCAATTATCCGGATACCGACAATCCTTTGTTCGTGAATCCATCTACCCAGGCAGGAGCAAGGCTGATGTTTGAGACCAAGAAGATCATGCCTGAGAAATATGTCACGACTTTCCAGTATGGCTATATGGGCGGTGTCGATTATGTTGACGGAGTTGCTGCAGGGGAGTGGATCGACATTGCCATTGCCAATTATGGTGGCAGGGGCCGGCCTTATGCGGGAATGACAAATGCGGATTGTTCCGGAGCCTCGATAGAGATGGCAAGAGGAGGTTCCATTTCGGTTGGTTCCGCTGAGACCGTGAAGAACAGCGATTACGGCTATTTCATGGTCTTCGCATTGTGGGCAGCGGGCAAGCAGGGCAACCAGGCCCAGTACAACAGCATGAACAACCTGGCTCAGGGCCTGTACGGCACCCCGCTTGTGAAGCCGGAGTATTACTGGCCTAGCACGCTGTCTCTCGAAACTAAGCCGTTGAGTTGGTAATCTAATTGTAAGTAAATGGATATGAAAAAGATATTTTCATTGTCAATTGCCGCCGCATTGGTTTTTGCAGCCTGCGGCGAGGAGGAAATCCAGATTGACAACAGTTCAGTGAGCCTTTCCGCAGAAACGGTAGTGGCTGCTCCGGAAGGCGGCATTTATGATATAGTCGTGACTTCAGATTCGGACTGGAGAGTTTCCGGTTTCTGTGAATGGGCAAGGCCTCTGGCGGAGTCCGGGAAGAGCGGCGAAACCCTTAAGATTGAGGTTGATCCGAGCAATTCACGCAAAATTCTGACCACGGAATTCAAGGTTTTCTCAGGTTCTGCCGTGAAGACTGTCGAGGTCCGGAGCAATCCTTCATTCATATTGGACCTTCTTACTGAGAATGAGGTGGAATTCAGCTCCGCAGAAGCCTCTCTATCAATCAAGCTGGATACCAATGTCCCTGAGATAGAGCCGGCTTTCTCGGGCACCGGCTCTGGTTGGGTAGAGTTTGTGGACCGTCAGGAAGTTTTCGGGAAAACAATACTCTCATTCAATGTCAAAGCCAATGAGACCTATGTCGGCAGGGAAACCGAGCTCACGCTTTCGGGAGAAGGGAAGTCGGCTTCCGTGAAGATATCCCAAGCCCAGCTGGATGCGATAATCACAGATACCCCTAAGGTTGTTCATACAGGTCTGGATGCCTCTTCCGTGACCTTCGATGTCCGTGCCAATGTTGATTTCACATTCGAACTGCCATCCTGGCTGACCCTTGAGTCCCAGAAGGCAGGTGCCAAGGGTGAGGATGGACTGACAACCCATACGATCACTCTTTCATTTGGGGAAAATGCGGCCAGCCGCGTAGCCGACCTGAACTTCGTCTCTGGCGGAAAAATTCTCCTTCAGGTATCCGTGAAGCAGCAGAATCCGAATGCTGTTCTTTTCAATATCACTGACATGGTATTGCGTCAGGAACTTGTGAGGAAGGGATGGATTCTGGCCTCCGATTCCAGCACTGAATGCGAACTGCTGGAACCGGGAATGACGGGAACATCGCTCGAAATCTCGACTTCCAGCTGGTCCAAGTTGAATGTAAAGGTGATTGACGGCCTGGATAACTTCCCTGCGCTTGAGACACTTACATTGAAGAAACTCAACGTCGAGACTCTCAATCTTGACAAGTGCGTGAAACTCAATACATTGACTGTCAGTGAACTGAATAGGCTGAAAGAAGTTGTTCTCGGCAATTGTCCGGTTACAGTTTTCTCAACTTATCTTGGCGGAAGGTATTCATACGATTATTTCGAGGCCTCATCATTGACAATAAGTTCTGAAAACCTGACTGAAGTCAATGTTTCCAGCGAGTCGTACTATCTCTCATATTACGACATCTGTGCTGAGATTGATGTTGCAGGCTGTCCGAAACTTGCAATTCTGAAAGCGAAGAGAGAGACTACAGACTGGTATGGTGATGTGATTTGCCATCTCGAGAAACTCTACATCTCAAAGGACCAGAAGGCAGCTATCGATGCCGGTACGCTCACTGTGGAGAAACCGGCGAAGACTGAATTGGCAGTAAGATAGTTTACAAGGATTATCTGTATCTGGCGGCTGGCCAAAGGCTCGTTCGGGCCTTTGTTCAGCTGCCTTTTTTCAGCGCAGGCTTGATTAACATAAATATCTTGTTAACTTTGTGCTGCTAACGACTCATTATGGTGGCAGGATCAATAGGGGCAGAGGATTTCGGCAGACTTTTTCTCCGGTACAAGGACAAGTTCATTGCGATAGCTTGTTCTTTCACGAGGGATAGGGCTGCGGCTGAGGATATTGTCACAGAGAGCTTTACCGCTTTCTGGACGGGCCGGGAACATATTGAACTCAAGTCATCTCCCGAGGCGTACATCCTCAGGACCGTGCGCAACCGCTCGCTGAACTATATGCGTGACAAGGCGGTAAGGATGCGGGCTGAAGGGACGATTCGGAATGAGGCGGCGGATTCCATCGAGATGGAGGCCGAGGTCCTGGCGGAGGAGAATACCGACATGTTGTTCGGAACCGAACTGGCAGCCATTTTCCGCGACTTCATTGCAACAATGCCGGAACTGACCCGCAACATCTTTATGGACAGCCGCTTCGAGGGCTTGACATACAATGAGATAGCAGCCAAATACGATGTGACTCCGCGCAAGGTCAAGCGCGATATCCAGAAGGTTTTGGAGAAAATGAGGGTTTCCCTGAAGGATTATCTTCCTGCCCTGCTGCTTATATTTCCGGGACTATTGCGGCTTTAAAACTCACCAGGTTGCATCGGCGTAATTTGGTTATTCTTCGGGAAATGACTAAATTGCAGGTCTAATACTTTAATTCATGACAGATTTCGAATTGGCAGGCAAAGTGCCGGACCACGGATTGGAATATCCCGGATTCTCGGCGGTTTTCATTCAGACATTCTCCATAAGGAAGGAGAAGAAGTTCCATGTCCCGCAGAAATATATGCAGTCCCT
>JALFFZ010000115.1 GCA_022777585.1 Bacteroidales bacterium
TTGTGTCAATGCTTCCGAACTCGAGGACCTCTATCTGCCTTACCGTCCGAAGAGGCGTACCAGGGCAGTTGTGGCAAAGGAGGCCGGCCTGGAGCCGCTGGCTGAGCTTATGTATGCTGTCAATGTGAGGAATCTTGAGGCTGAGGCGAGGAAATATGTCAATGACAAGGTGGCCGATGTCGAGGCGGCCCTGGCGGGAGCAAGGGACATCATTGCCGAATGGCTCAGCGAGACGGCTTCGGTGAGGGAGACTCTCCGCAGCATTTTCAGGACGAGGAGAATCGTGTCCAAGGCTGCGAGAAATGCAAAGGACAATCCCGAGGCTCTCAAGTACAAGGGCTACTTCGATTATTCAGAGCCATTGTCCAGGATAGCATCCCATCGCCTCCTTGCGATATTGAGGGGCGAGAATGAGGGATTCCTGACGGTGAAAATCGATGCCGATCCGGAGAAATGCGGGAACAAGATCTATTATGATTTCTGCCAGGAACGTCGCTATCCGGCGGGGGAACTTGCTGCGCAGATAAGAATGGCCGTGGACGATGCCTTCAAGAGGCTTCTGGAACCTTCAATATCAAATGAAATCATAGCCGAGTTCAAGGCGAAGGCCGATATTGAGTCTGTAAATGTCTTCGGTGAGAATCTCAAGCAGCTCCTGCTTGCTCCTCCGGTAGGACAGAAAAGGACTATGGCAATCGACCCCGGGTTCCGGAACGGTTGCAAGATCGCCTGCCTCGATGCACAGGGCAATCTGCTCCACCACGAGATAATCTTCCCTCATCCCCCTCAGAGTGAGAAGGTCAAGTCGATAGTCGCATTAACCTCAATGATAGAGAAATATGAAATCGAAGCCATAGCTGTAGGCAATGGCACGGCGAGCCGTGAGACGGAGGAATTCCTGAAGAAAATCGCCCTTCCGGATGGTTGCAGGGTATTCGTGGTCAGCGAGGACGGCGCATCCATCTATTCCGCATCTGAGGCCGCCCGCGAGGAATTTCCGGATGAGGACGTGACCGTAAGGGGAGCGGTGTCAATCGGCCGCCGGCTCATGGACCCTCTTGCCGAACTGGTCAAGATTGATCCGAAGTCGCTTGGAGTCGGTCAGTATCAATATGATGTGGATCAGAACCTGCTCAGGGAGAAACTTGACAATACCGTGGAGCATTGTGTCAATACGGTAGGCGTAAATCTCAATACAGCCAGCCCATATCTTCTCAGCTATGTTTCCGGAATAGGTCCGGCCCTTGCTGCCAATATTGTCAGGAAGCGGTCTGAATCGGGGGCTTTCAAGTCCCGCAAGGAACTTCTGGATGTGCCGAGGCTTGGTGCCAAGGCCTTTGAGCAATGCGCAGGTTTCCTTCGTATTCCTCAGGCTGAGAATCCGCTTGACAATTCTGCCGTCCATCCGGAATGCTATCACATTGTAGCCCGCATGGCCTCCGACCTTGGCGTTTCGGCGAAGGAATTGGTAGGCAATGCAGCCCTTTGTTCCAAGATCAAGGCTGAGAGCTATGTGGACGAGGTTTTCGGCCTTCCTACCATCAATGATATCATCAAGGAACTGGCCAAGCCCGGTCTGGATCCGCGAGAGCCGGCAAAGGAGTTTTCATTCGCAGAGGATATCCATTCCATCGAGGACCTGGTCGAAGGGATGGAAGTCCCGGGAATTGTCACCAATATCACCGCCTTCGGGGCCTTTGTGGATATAGGCGTTCACGAGAACGGTCTCATCCACGTTTCCCAGATGGGAGGGGGAAGGGGCGGAAGAGTCAACCTCAAATTGCATCAGCAGGTGACTGTCCGCATAATCGGGGTTGATTATGACCGCAGGCGGATCTCATTGCGCCTGTTGCGTTGAATTTCTTGCCCGCCTCGACCATCCGAGCTTTCGGGCAGAAAATATCACTTTCTGGCAAATATTTCTCTGTATTTTTATTCATAATTAATTCAAAAGTGCTATATTTGTAACCGGAAGTCTTGATTATGATGACGGATTGCAAGCAAAATAGCAAAATCGGAGTATATTTGTTATCACTCTTTGCCATCCTCTTCTG
>JALFFZ010000127.1 GCA_022777585.1 Bacteroidales bacterium
TCCAGGCCATACCGCCCTGAAACAGAGGGTATTTGATGCCGAGGATGTCGCAAATTGGACTTTTAATCATAATATTCGGGTTTTAATACAGTTGCAAAGTTAATAAAAATTTGATTACCATTCGAGTACGGCGGCAGCGGATAGGAGACCGGCTCCGAACGCGCTGAACACCAATATGTCACCCGGCTTGAACATACCCTTCCTGTTGCACTCGTCCAGGAGTATGGCGCAGGATGCGGAAGACGAGTTTCCGTGGTCCTGGATGTTTACCGGGAACTTTTCGTCCGGCTCTTCAAGATATTTCTTGATGGCGTCGATTATACGGAGATTGGCCTGATGTACCATATAATAGCTTACATCCGACTTGCTCATCCCGATTTCCTTCAGGAGTGCCTCCACCTCGGTGGTGGATGCTCCCACGGCGAATTTGAACACTTCCTTGCCCCTCATCTGGAGCGGAACGCTCTCTTCCGGTTTCGTTATATAGGGGGTCGGCATCAATGTCCTCTTCTGCCAGATTTTTGACGAATCCGGCTGGGAATGGAGTCTGATGCCCTTGAGATTGTTACCTTCGGTGAAAACTGCGGCTCCGGCTCCGTCTCCGAAGAGCACGCAGGTGGACCTGTCAGTCCAGTCTGTCATTCTCGTAGGTTCCTCTGCGCTGACTATGAGCACGTTCTTCACCTTGCCGGCGAGGAAGTGCGTCTCGGCTATATCCATTGCATACAGGAAGCCCGGGCAGGCGCAGTTGATGTCGATGCAAGGGCATGCAAGGCCTATCTTTTCGGCGATAATGCAGCTCAGACTCGGGGTGATATACTCGTTGACAACGTTCGAGCAGATGAAGTAGTCAATGTCCTCCGGTTTGAGTCCAGCCATGTCCAATGCGTTGAGGCAAGCCCTGGCTCCAAGGTCCTCTACATTTTCGTCAGTGATGACGTGCCGGCTTCTGATGCCGGTCCTGGGTACAATCCATTCGTCAGAAGTGTCCAAGAACTCGGAAAGCATCGCATTTGTAACGACTTTCTCCGGTATGGCGCTGCCTGTTCCTATCAGTCTCATTTATATTTTCGTCGCTTTTTTTGTTAATTTTGTCGCAAATATACCTTATTTCCCCTTAATATTAAAATTATTGTGGCGAATAGAGTCTTTTTCCCCGATTATTTGGCGAGTTGTATGGATTAGTGGTGAATTTTCCGGAACAGACGTCCTGGTATTGGTCGGATGAGACCAAATTTTGTTATCTTTGCAGAGAAAACGAGTATCATGATGACAGATAAATACAAGATTCCCGATTATTTCAGGCAGAAATATCAACTGGTCGCCACCGTCACTTTCACGGCTTTGTTTTCCTTGGTATTCATGCTCGTGAGCATACCGTTCTCCCATAATGTATGGTTCGAACTTGGACCTTCCACAGCTTTCATGTACACCGCTTTCTTCTTCGCGATAGGACTCCTCATCATCGTCCTGAGCAAGAGGATGATGTACGCCACAAGGTCCCGGGAAATGAGCTATCTGCAATATGTACTCTGGGACCTGGCTGAGGTCGTCGTGATATGCATGCTTTATACCCTGTTCTCGCTCAAGGGAGACGAATACGGCATAATCGTGCTTGAAAACAATTCGGTGTCAAGGATTTTCCTGAATGCATTCGTATATTGCTTCATTTCCCTGATCATACCTTACATTATCGCGGGGATGTATTTCGCCATCATTGACAAGAACAATACGATACGCCTGATGAACTATGCCAATGTCGTGTCGGACGAACCTGTCCTGCCGGCGGACGAGCAGAAAATCACATTGTTCGACAACAGCGGTGTGCTCAAGCTTTCCCTCCGCCTTTCCAGTCTATACTACATAGAGTCGGATGACAACTACATAATGGTCTGGTACACTGACAGCAAGGGAGAACTGAAGAAGTATATGCTGAGATGCCGTCTGAAGACCGTGGAGGAGAGTTTCAAGGGCAGCAGCCTTGTAAGATGCCACAGGAAATACATTGTCAATATGGACAAGGTGAAGGTGTTGCGCAAAGAGAAGGACGGCTACGAGATGGATTTGGACAATGATCTGATTCCGCCGATTTCAATCACCAAGACATATGCCGAGAATGTTCTGGGCATCCTCGACAAGAGAGAGAAGAGGGAAAATTGATTATTTCCTTCTTCTCTTGTTTTTGCGGGATTCGCGGAGTCTGTAGGTGCTCTCGACCAGGAGCTCGTCCGCAAGTATTCCCCTGATGGCCAATGCGTTCAGAATGACTGATATGGTAGGGAACACCATTGAAATCTTATATACGAGAGGGTTCCCCATATTGGAGAAGAAATCCACGGCGAGCCAGATCTGGAATGCGAAGGTGATGATGGAGGAGAGAACTGCCGTCCTCATCTGGAATATCCTGTGCCTGTAGGTCGTGAGCGCAAGGATGTCCAATGCGAGAATGAGGATGGAAAGGATTGCGTAAGGTATGTATGCGAAATACTTGAATCTCTCAGGCTCAATGCCTTCCGGAGCCGGAAGCGTTGCCTTGACGCCGAAAACCATCACAGCAATCAGGATTGTTGAGATTGCGAGGTATAATGTCTGTACTCTCTGCCACATAATGTTTTTTTGTTTTGGGAGTGCAAAAATAGGAAATTAACCATTAAAAAACTAACTTTGACGGGTGCGGGACATAATTTGTCCGAAAGTTTCTGCTATGGAAAAGGAAAGAAATGTTGACAGACTCGCCAGATATCTGATTTATGCGGCATCCCTGGCCGTCGTCCTGGCATTGTGCTGGTATCTGAGAAATGTGCTTGTATATGTCATCCTGGCGGCGGTCGTGTCTTTGCTCTGCAAACCCGTGATGACCTTTCTGGGACGGTTGAGAATCAGGAAGAAACCTCTTCCGGCGGCATTCTGCGCTGTCTGCTCTCTGCTGATTGTGATGTCGGTCTTGCTGTTCATCGTCACCCAGATCATACCTGTGGCTTCGAACATAGTCAGGAATATATTTGACAACCTTGCCAAGTCGGACTATTCTCTTCCCGTAGATTCCTTCAAGATTTTCGTGGCCGACATAAATTCCTGGATGATTGAGCATTTCAGCAATCTGGGCCCTGGTTTCAGAATTGAGGCAGTGGTGGGCAAGTTTCTTGCCAAGGTGCTGAACACGGCTTCTATATCGTCGGCCGTGGAGCACGTGGCCTCATTTCTGGTTTCCATCGGGGTGGGTATTTTCTCGGTTGTTTTCATATCCTTCTTCTTCATCAAGGACTCGTCCCTTTTCGGCAGAATCGTATCGGCCTTCGTGCCAGATGATATGGAGAGCCGAGTCATAGAGGCAATTTCCGACATAGAGTATCTCCTCTCAAGATATTTCACCGGCCTGATGATAGAGGTTCTCGGTGTTGCTCTCCTTAATCTGTTGGGGCTCTGGTCCTTGACCGGCATAGGCTTCTCCTCCGCTGTCGGCATCGCTTTCATTACCGGCATATTGAACGTCATACCTTATGTGGGACCTCTTGTGGGAGGTGTCATCGGTACCATTCTCGCAGTTATCCTCAAGTTCAGTGCCGGCTCAGCCGCAATCAGTTTCTGGGGCTTCATCCTTGTCACAGTCCTGGTCTTTGTCGTGACTCAGTTGATCGACAATTTCCTTTATCAGCCTCTGATTTATTCGGCAAGCATAAAGGCCAGCCCTCTTGAAATATTCATTGTCCTGCTTGTTGCAGGCAACTCGGCAGGCATTCTCGGAATGCTTGTTGCCATACCTGCCTATACCGTAGTCAGGGTTATAGCCTCAAGATTCTTCATCAGGTACAAGCCTGTCAGAAGGCTCCTCCAGAAAGAGCAATAATTTAATCCGTTCAGATATGAAAAAGACGATTCTGGCCCTGGTGGCCGTTTTCACTACAGTTTTCCTCTGCTTTTCGACAGAGGATACTCCGGAGCCTAACAGATTTACAGCTCCGGATGCTCCATATGCTTATCCTTCAATGACATGCAAGTTCGCCTCCAGAGATACCTGCGACCTGTTCCTGGATTTCTATCCGGCTGCCGACAGCAGTGTCAGGGAGATTGACGGGCATTCCAAGCCGGCTGTGATCTTCGTGTTCGGCGGCGGATTCATCGGAGGCCAGCGCGACAGGTCCCATTACCGCCAGTGGATAAAGGTTCTCAACGATGAGGGCTATCCGGTTTTCTCCGTTGACTACAGACTGGGTCTCAAGGGACAGGACACCGGAGGTCTCAAAATGATAACCGCCACGAGAAAGGCCATTGAAATAGGCGTGGAGGATGTTTTTGCCGCTACCGCCTATATCATTGAAAATGCCGGTGTATTCGGCGTTGATCCTGACAATCTCGTGGTTTCCGGTTCTTCCGCCGGTGCCATCATCGCACTTCAGTCCGAATATGAACTCTGCAATGATTTTACCGACATTACATCCGTGCTGCCGGAAGGATTTCATTATGCCGGAGTGATTTCATTCTCAGGGGCCATTTATTCCACACACGGAAAGGTTGCCTACAAGGAGGCTCCATGCCCTCAGCTCCTGATGCATGGCACTGCTGACAAAGTGGTGGATTACAAGCAGATAAAGATATTCAGGCTCGGATTTTTCGGCTCCTCCAAGATTGTTGAGAGGCTCAGGAAGTTCGGTTACGAGTACAATATCATCCGCTATGAGGGCCACGGTCATGACATCGCCGACAATATGTATTACACCCTGCCTGACCAGCTCCGTTTCCTCGAAACCAATGTCACCAGAAAAATCCGCCGGAACGCCGATGTCCTGGTGGACGATCCCGACGTTCCGGCAATCAAGGCCGTGGCTTCTCGGAAAGAACTCTACAATTAGGGTCTGTTACAATTCAGCCATCTTGCCGAGGGCGAGCTCCACAAGCTGTCTCACCCTCGGCTTGTAGTTTGTGTTGCTGTCCTTCAGATATCTGTTGGCAATGGCGCAGCATACTGTACCCGCCTCGTGACCGAGATGGGCGGCGAGTTCTGCCACCGCCGAACTTTCCATTTAGAAGTTGGTGATGCGGTATTCTCCGAACCTGAATGACTCGAAGGTCTCAAGCATGTCAGGCATTGCAAGCGGAAGTCTGACAACCCTTCCCTGAGGGCCGTAGAAACCCTGTGCGGAAATGGTCACGCCCTTTACGGTGCAATCCCTGAATGCGTCAATGAGCCTCTGTCCCGCCTTTACGAAATATGGAGATGAAAGTCTGCTGTCCCAGTGAGTATGCTTCTTGAAGGCCTCTTCCATCTCAGGGATGTTGACCTTGTCAATGTCGGCATACCAGTTCAGCAGTCCGTCGCAGCCGACCGAAACCTCAGAGAATATGAATGAGCCGAGAGGAATGTCGGGCTGGATGGCTCCGGTTGTTCCTATCCTGAGTATGGTGAGACGCCTGTGGTCGGGTCTGACCTCCCTTGTCTTGAAATCCACATTGGCCAGCGAGTCGAGCTCTGTGAGGACAATGTCGATGTTGTCGGTTCCTATGCCTGTGGAAAGCACTGTGATGCGGCTTCCCTTGTACTTTCCGGTGATTGACACGAATTCCCTGGAGGCGTGGCGGAATTCCTTTTCTTCAAGAAATTCGCCTACCATGTCCACTCTTCCGGGATCGCCGACCAATATGACCTTGTCGGCAAGTTCTTCAGGCTTGAGATGTATGTGGAAAGCTGATCCGTCATCATTGATGATCAGTTCCGATTCAGGTATTCTCATATCTGTAACGTTTTAACCATTATTCCGCACCGCACCGCGCGGCGCGCTTGACGTGCTAATTTACAAATTTATTTGTTCTGATTTGTCATTGAAGTCGAATTAATCGCTTTTCACGACGTTGAGGACATGCTCACAGGCATATTAGATTGCCGAGTTCTTCCGCCGTGTCGGCAATCTTCCACGGCTTCCCGGCCTCAAGTTCGGCCCTTGACCTGAAGCCCCAGGTTACGCCCACGGTCCGTACCCCGGCATTGGCTCCGGTCTGCATATCTACATCTGAATCACCCACATACACCACTTCGTCCGATGTGATTCCGGGAATCATCGCCATGATCTGATGTACGATGGCCGGGTCCGGCTTTATGGGCTGCCCCTCTCTCTGCCCCAGAATCCTGATGAAGTCAATGTCGCCGAAGAAATGTCTGACAAGTTTTTCAGCCCCGTCCTGGTATTTGTTGGATGCCACTGCGGGAACAACGCCGGCTGCGGCAATCTTCCTCAGCATTTCCGGTATTCCCGGGTATGGAAGGGTCATGTCGCATTTGTGGCAGTCGTAGAAGGGGAGAAAGAGGGATGCCATTTTCTTTACCGTATCTTCGTCAGCCCTGCCTTCAGGAACAGCCCCGCGGAACAGATTGTAGATTCCGCGTCCGCACAGCGTGTAATAGTCTTCGACGGGCCTTTCCGGGAATCCGCATTCCCTCAGGGCGTAGTTGGTGGCGCTGCCGAGGTCTTTCACCGTGTCCAGCAGGGTGCCGTCAAGGTCGAATATTGCAAGTTTTGTCATTTTTTTTGGAAAAATATTTACATGTGCAATGGTTTGGCACAATCCCAGCCTATCTTTGCACAAGAACATTAAAAACAATGAATTATGAACAGCGTTGACTTCAATCTCGAACTTATCGGCAGCATCTTCTCATCTGACGATACTTACCGTGAGATGGCTGATATGGTCAAAGACCTCGGTCTTGAGCTTCAGGACATCAGCATTGTCAAGACAGCATAGGCTCTTCCTG
>JALFFZ010000137.1 GCA_022777585.1 Bacteroidales bacterium
TGATGCAGGAGGACACCTCGAAAATTTTCGCTCCAACGACAATTATTTGTATCGTCGCACAGTTGGGACGCTTCAGTCTCAAGCTGGAGGAGTGCAAAACCAGACGGGACTTACTGCTTTATTGGTTCAAGTACGGAGACACGTATGAGACTCTGCCGCAAGAGATAAAAGACGACCCATTTATGGAAAGAGTGGGTGAGGCTTGTCGCATCGCCGGTTTCTCCGATGAAAAATACGAAACTTACTTACTGGATATGAAAACTGAACTGGATTACGAATGGGGACTTGACTGTGCTCGCGATGAAGGGCTTGAAGAAGGGCTTAAACGCGGACGTGAAGAAGGACGAGAGGAAGGACGTATGGAAGGACGCGAAGAAGGACGTGAAGAGGGACGCGAAGAAGGAGTAAAATTAAAAGCTTTTGAAACTGCAAGAAAAATGCTGGCAGATGGCTTGTCTATAGATTTAATCGCCAAGTACACCGGCTTGTCATTTGAGACGGTGCAGGCGCTTTAGTAATACGAAAATAATAAGTTGCGTCAGATTTGAATTAGATTTTCGAGGTCAGATTTTCACCCGAAGAAGGAGCATAGCCGTAGCTATGTGACTGATGAGGGAGGAAATATGGACCGAAAAGATTTTCAAAGATGATGCAGGTTATTTTTTGAGAATTACTTATCTCATAAGGAAGGAGAGTTGGGAAAAATGGTGAAGTTTGGAGAAAAATCACTAACTTCGCGTCCCGAAAGAAAGATTTGAGAAAATGATAAAATCAATGACAGGCTACGGGAAGGCCGAGGCTTCCCTCACGGGCGGCAAGCTGACCGTGGAAATCAGAACGTTGAACGGCAAGAGCGCGGACATAAACATCAAGACGTCTCTCCTGCCGAAGGACAAGGAGCTTATGGTCAGGCAGAAACTTGCGGAAAGGCTCCACAGGGGCACCATCGATTTCTTCCTGAATTTCGAGGCCAATGCAGCCGGTTCAGCCAGGAGAATCAATGCGGATCTGGCCGCCGAATACTTCCGCCAGATAGCTGAGATCGGGGAAGGGCTCGGCGTGAAGACCGACTCGGCCCTGTATATGAACACTATTCTGAGATTCCCTGACATTATGGATAGCGGACGTCAGGACATCATCACGGAAGATAACTGGATTGACGTCGAGTCTGCCATTGACGAGGCCATTGCAAAGGTCAACGAATACAGGGCCCACGAGGGGATTGCCCTATACAGTGATGTCACGGGCCGTGTTCAGAACATTCTCGACCTGGAGGATGAGGTGGAGTCCTTCGACCCGGAGAGAATCGCCGCAATCAGGGCGAAAATAGGCAAGGCCATCGAGGAGCTCTCTCTGAAGCCAGACCAGAGCCGCTTCGAGGAGGAAATGATCTATTATCTCGAGAAGTTCGACATCAACGAGGAGAAGGTCCGCCTCCGCCAGCACTGCAAATACTTCATCGACACCATTGACAATGAGGAATATCCGGGAAAGAAGCTTGGCTTCATTATCCAGGAGATGGGCCGGGAAATCAACACGACCGGCTCCAAGGCGAACCACTCCGGCATCCAGAAAGTCGTCGTCCGCATGAAGGACGAGCTGGAGAAGATCCGCGAGCAGTCAATGAATATCTTGTAATTGTCATATGCCGGGACGGCACCTCATTTCTTGCGAATAACCTTCCCTCGAAGCACTTAGAGCGGACGAAGTCTGCGAAGGCGTCATCAGACGCCGCGCGAAGAACAGCGAAGCGATGGCCTTGGGGCGATGGTGCGCACGGAGCGCCCTCCCCCGTAATGGGGGCAGGGGGGGATATAATGAGGTATTGTTCCAGTATCCAGGCCTGAATATTATCCGTTGGCCGAAACGACTGTAACCTCGATGCCGCGGTCCTGGAGGCTCTCCAGATACATCTGAGGAATACCGTCGTCAGTGATGATCCTGTCGATGTCCCCGATGTCACAGATCTTGCTGAAGCCCTTCTTGCCGAACTTCGTGCTGTCCACCAGGAGAACAGTCTGCTGCGACGTGTTCATCATCATCCTGTTCAGATTTGCCTCCATCATATTCGTAGTGGTCACGCCGAACTCAAGGTCAACCCCGTCCGCACCCATAAAAAGCAGACTGCAGTTGAAATACTTCAACATATCCTCGGCAAAGGAGCCGACAACGGAAACCGAACTCTCCCTGACCATTCCACCCAGCTGCACAACATCTATCTGCTTATTCTGTGACAACATGGAAGAAGCTGATACAGAGGCAGATATGACAGTAATATTCTTCTTCTCGACAAGTTCCTTAGCCGTATAAAGGATAGTCGTTCCAGAGGCTACGAGGATGGAGTCATGCTCATTCACCAACTTCGCCGCCATCTTGCCTATGGCCCTCTTCTCGCGGACCATCTGCTTCTCCTTCTCATTGATATGCCTGTCCCCGATATACGGACTGATCGGAATGGCGCGGCCGTGAGTCCTGTAAAGCTTGTTCTGCTTCTCCAGTGAAGAAAGATCCTTCCTGATGGTCACCTCGGAAACCGAGAGTCTCTCCGAAAGGTCCGATACGGAAACGCTTCCCTGAAGCTGCAATATGTCCAGAATCGCCCTGTGTCTGTCGGAAAGGGATTCCAGTTCAATGTTGGATTTCTCTAAATTGTCCATAATTATGCGGTTTTATTTTTTTACAATCGAAAGTTCTGCGGTATCCAGTCCCCAGCAGCCGTTCTGGACTATCGGAACAGGCTTTCCGTCAATATTGTTCTCGTAAACAATGTCCTTTATGAAAGAATGCGAATGTCCTCCGACCACAAGGTCGATATTCCTGGTAGCCCTGACAAGGTCCTGGTCCATGAAATCCTCATTCTTTATTCCCAGATGCGTCAGGGCGATGACAATGTCGCATTTCTTCTCATTCTTCAGATAAGAAGCCCAGCGGTCAGCAGTCTCCACATCATCAAACTTGGGCAGACGGTCCGCAATGGTCCTCTCCACCACCTTCGTGATGTCGGTAAGCATTCCGAAGATGCCGATTCTCATCCCGCCACGCTTCAAAATCACGTATGGTTTCACATATTTGCCCAGCTCAAACTGCGAGAAATCATAATTGGAGCATACCACAGGGCATTTCAATCCTGCAAGACGCCGGCCAAGATGCTCGATTCCGTCATCGAACTCGTGATTGCCGAGGGTCACGACATCATAGCCGAGAGCATTGACCAGCTCGACCTCAAGCATTCCCCCGAGAGTCGTGTAATACGAGGTCCCCTGATTGAAATCCCCGGCGTGGAGAAGGAGGAAATTCCGTCTTCCGACGGCATTGCGTACACTGTCCACAAGCGCAGCCCTCTCGATTACGCCTCCCCGGCCGGCAGATTTCCCGGCACGTTCCGGTTCGAGATGACTGTGCGTGTCATTGAAATGCATGATCGTGAGCTTCTGGGCCGAAGCTCCGGAACAGGCAACAAGCATAGCCGTCACAACGGCAGCAATCAACTTTCTCATAATCAGTCAACTATTACTACTCTGCCATCCTTGGAATACTCGATGTTCCTTCCAGCCTCAGTCAATGACTTCACGTAAGGAAGCATGGCATCTATGATAACCTGAGGGAAAATGTCCAGCCGAAGGGAATTCCTGGCAATGGAGTAGCCGTCTCCCCCGTCAAGCAGGAAACTGACAGTGGCCACTCCGTAAACCCTCTCATCATCAAGAGGCTTGCCATCCACCTCGGCGCTCAGGAGACGGCCGTCCCTGGAAGAGACGCATCTCACCCCGCCGATAACCTGCCAGCCGGTCGAAGCCATCTGCTCCAGGATGACCCGAACATCCCTGCCCCTGAGTTCAAGATAGCAGAGATTGTTGCGGAAAGGAAACATTGACAGAATATCGTCCAGAAGGACATCTCCCTTGGGCATATCCACCCGGATGCCTCCGAAATTGGTGAAACCGATATCCACCTTCCTGCCGGAAATCTCCGACACGCTTTCCATCAGGGCGTCTATGAACCAGTTGGAAAGAGCGGATTCGGGTCCATCCTTCACCATTTCCTCAGAGGAGAATGCAATGACCTGCTTCACCTCACGCATGCTTTCCTGAGCCCCTATCATAAGATTTGCGGCCCGGGTCACGGAAGATTTCCTGGCGTAAACCTTGCCGGAAGGCGAATGATAGCGCCCCCTTTCGATGTAGCCCATCGCCTCTGAGACATTGTCCGGCCCGGCGGAAATCACGCCGGTGATGCGTCCGTCCACGGGCTTCCTCGTCCAGGACAATGAGAACTCGTCCTGTGCAGCCGCAGAAACGGAGACAATCATCACCGCCATGGCGGCGAAACAGTTCACAGCCCTCATGACTATTTCATTTTAAGCCAGTTCCAAAGATCCTTGAAGGAGGTCTTCTTGCCGAACATAAGGATGCCTATCTTGTAAATCTTTGCTGAAATCCAGGCACATCCCACGAAAGAGAGGATGAGAATCACAAGAGAGAGGACAAGTTCCCAGGTAGAAACCCCGAAGAGCACCCTGGTAAGCATCACCATAGGAGAAGTGAACGGGAACATTGATGCCCAGAATACCAGACCGCTGTCAGGCGACTTGTAAACGAACATTGCAATGAAGAATCCGATCATCAGCGGAATCGTGAGGGGCAGCACAAGCTGGTTGCTGTCAGCCTCATTCTCGACAGCGGAACCGATGGCCGCGAAGAGCGACGCATAGAGAAGGTAGCCGAACACGAAGAAGAGCACGAACACGATGATGAGCTGGGTATAGTTCACGCTCGAAAGAGTGCTCAGGATTACAGCTCCGGTACTTGGAGCCGCCTGATTAGCGGCAGAGAGAGAGTCGGCAGGCGCAGCGGCATCAAGGATGTCCTGCATCTCAGGCATTGCCGCACCTGGAATCTGGCTGGTCATCGAGGTCATCTGTGCCGGGTCACCCGCAAGACCTGCGAGACCGGAGCCTGTAATGCCGCCGATGACTGCAAGAATGATTACCGTCAGCGCAATCCACATGAAGAACTGGGTCAGGGCCACAAGAGCAACTCCGATAATCTTTCCGAAAAGGAGCTCGGTAGCCTTGACAGAGGATACGAGAACCTCGACTACCCTGCTGGATTTCTCCTCGATGACGCTGGACATGACCATTCCGCAGAACATCGAGATGAACATATAGATAATCATTCCCAGAACCATCGAAAGGAACATATAAATTCCTGATTCATTGAGGGTTTCATTGCCGGACTCATCCATCTTGTAGGATACGAGACGGACGTCCGGCTTCACCTCGGCCATAATTTCCTTAAGGCCCTCGATGTCGTAGGTACTGATGCGGTAAGCCTCGACGGCGTCATTGATCTGCCTTTCGAGATCGGATGTCATATCCACTCCGAGAGGCTTCGCGGCATATGTGGTGGCAGTCACTGTCCTGGAAACAGTGTCCAATGCTGAAATCGAGAGGAGGGCATCCATCCCGATGCTGTCCAGTGAAGACTTTATGGTCTCCGGATCTGCGTCAGGATACTGCGTGAACGACATTGTGGCCGTATTCTCCAGAGCCGGAGCGACAATGCCGGACTTGTCCACCACGGCAATCTTCTTCGCCTCCTCCTTCGCCATCGTCATTATGAGAGTCGGCAGGGTGCAGAGCACCACGAAGAGAAGCGGCACGAGGAAAGTCGTGATAATGAATGATTTCTTCTTTACGCGTGTAAGATATTCGCGCTTGATGATGATATTTACCGTATGCAGGTTCATACTTCTTTCCTCCAATGATTATTCGCCTTCCGTGACGAGTTTGATGAAAATGTCGTTCATTCTCGGAAGAAGTTCCTTGAATGAGTTGACTGTCAAGCCGTTTCCGAGAACGGAAGAGAGCACCTGATTGCCGCTTGCCTGACCGGAAACAGCGAGCACCGCAGTGTGGCGGCCTGAATCGTCCTGGTCCGAAAGCACGGTGTAGAGGCCTTCCACAGACTGGAGAGGGGTCTCGCCGGTGTATATGAGCTCGACATTGTTGTTGCCGTATTTGTGGCGGATCTCATCCACGCCTCCATCGATGACAAGCCTGGACTTGTTGATGAGGGCGATGTTGTCGCAAAGTTCCTCGACGGACTCCATATTGTGGGTCGAGAGGATGATGGTGGCTCCCTCCTCCTTCAATGCGAGGATTTCCTTGCGGATCAGCTCGGTATTCACCGGGTCAAAACCGCTGAAAGGCTCGTCCAGAATCATCAGGGCAGGCTTGTGGACCACCGTGGTGATGAACTGGACCTTCTGGGCCATACCCTTGGAGAGTTCCTCAACCTTCTTCTTCCACCAGTCCTGGATACCGAACTTCACGAACCATTTCTTGAGTTCGCGCTGGGCGTCTCGGGCACTCATTCCCTTGAGCTGGGCCAGGTACATGGCCTGGTCGCCGACCTCCATCTTGCGGTAAAGTCCCCTTTCCTCAGGAAGATAGCCAATCCTCTCCACGTCCCTCTGGGTTATAGGCCTTCCATCGAAAATGACCTCACCCGAATTCGGTATGGTAATCCTGTTGACAATTCTTATCAATGTAGTCTTTCCGGCTCCGTTAGGTCCGAGGAGACCGAAAATCTTTCCGGCGGGAATATCCACGCTGACATTGTCGAGAGCGACTTTTTCGCCGAAACTTTTGCAGATGTTCCTGCATTCAATCAATCCCATGATTTCACAAAATAATTATCAGACCAGAATGCGGGCTACGAGTTCCACAAGGAGTTCATCCTGTCCGGCCTCGCCGCTCGCACCGCCCTTTCCCTTGTAATCGTATTCTTCCAGCAATGCAATGATACTCATACACTTGGGCAGAGGATAATTGCGTACCGCCGTATCGTATTCCTCCACGAAATACGGGTTCACGCCGAGAATTCTTGCTTTCTCCGCCCTCGGCAGGGCAGGATTGTACCTAAGCACTGAATGCAGCCTGAGAATCCGGTAGAAATGGTTGAAAAGCGGCGGCACTGCCATAGCCATCACAAATCTCGGTCCCGAGGCGATGTGGGCCGCAATCTTCAACGCTTTGCGGGAATTCTTCAGCGAGAGTTCCTTAGTAAGCTCGAATATGCTGTACTGCCTGCTGATGCCGACATTCTTCTCAATGTCCTCCGCAGTAACCCTCGAAACGCCTTCCGGCAGGCTCTTGAGCATCTTGTCAGTCTCGACGGCTATCTTGCCAAGGTCAGTTCCCGCATATTCGCCAAGCAGGGCTGCGGCCTGCGGATCTATTGCAATGCCCCTGGTACGGAAATAAGCAGATATCCATTCCGGCATCTCGTAATCCCTCACCTGAGGGGAATCCAGCACGAAGCCGTGCTTCTGCACATTCTTGTACAGGCTCCTGCGCTTGTCCGCCGAGGCCCCGTGCATCAGAATCACCAGAACCGTGGATTCCAGAGGCTCAGCAGCGTATGCTCCAAGATCCTCCAGCGTCTTCATGTTCTGGGCCTCCTTGAGCACCACCAGACGGCGCTCGGCCATCATCGGGTAACTCCTTGCATCGGAGGCTACAGTGCCGGCATCCGTGTCCAGGCCGTAATAGACAGACTGGTTGAAATCCCTTTCGGAATCGGTCAGAGCATGCCTGATGATCTCCTCACAAAGCATGTCCGGATAATACGGTTCGTCCCCCATCAGAAGATAGACGGGGGCGAACGAACCATTCCTTATGTCCTGAACAGCCTTGCGGCATTGTTCTTCAATAGCTGCAAAACCTTTGGCCATTAAATACTTACGCTTATTCTAAAGTTGTCAATGCCTTAAGCTTTGCGATAAAGTCATCAGGTATGCTCTCATACTTGCTGAGGTCATCGATCAGATTCTCAGGATTGATTTCCTCAAGATATTTGCCTGCATTCTTCGGATCTTCCTTGATGAAGCTTGAGCACTGTGCCAATGCAAGGAATGAATCCGGAAGCATCATGTATGAATCCACGTACTGTGCGAAGACAATCTTGACCTCCGGAGTGAGGTCCATCATCCTGTGCATCAGGCCCTTCTTTCCGGAAAGAAGCTCGCGGTGGGTCTGCGCATACTCATTGTACCTGCACTCCAGGACCACTTCCTCCGCAGCCGGCTTCTCAGGAAGATATACCATGACGGTGAGGTTTGTACCGTCATAACTCCACTCCGGAACAGTGCATCCTGTCCTGTAGTCATTCTCGGCAAACCTTGAGTAAGGAATCTCTATTCCGTTGACAGTCACTGACTCAGGAGCGAAGACACCGGCGATTGCAAACTGGAGCTGCCTGTTCGCATCAATGCCGGCGTATGTGCCCTTGCGAGGTGCTACGGTCACCCTGGTGAATGACGCATCCGACACCTTGCTGAGTTCGGTCGTAGCATATTCTGTCTTATAGGCCTGTGTGGCGCCGTCGTCCTCATAGACCGAAGCCCTGCTCTCACCGTCGCCCGGAGCCACGAACACCTTGAGGATATTGCTCTTCTCCTGCAATGAGGTGATTTCCGGACCGGCCATCGGGATGATGGCACCGGCCTTCACATAGTACGGATTCTCATTGACAGTGTACCTGAGGGTCTTAGCCTGGCCGCCCTTTATCATTGAACCGGTGGCCACATCGTACCAGTCGTTTCCTGCAGGGAACCACATTGTCCTGGAAGCCAGCGAAGTGATGCTGTCGGCAGGCTGGCAGACCACAGTGGCGAGGATGTCGTCGCCGAACATGAACTCCTCCGTGTAGTCATAGGCCTCGTTGTTCTCAGGATACTCGTAGTACATAGGACGGCACATGGAGATACCTGTGTCGTAGGTCTGCCTTGCGGCATTGTAGATATAAGGCGAGAGGTCATACCTGAGACGGATGGCGTCACGCATTGCGTCGAAATGGTCCGGGAACACCCAGAACCTCTTCTCCATTGTCCTGTCCTTGGTGGAGTGGGTCTTGAAGATAGGGGTGAACACGCCGCCCTGGATCCATCTGGTATAGAGCTCAGGGTCAGTGCTCTTCACACCCTTAGGCTGCATGTGGCCGCCTATGTCGTGGCCCCAGTAGCCGTAGCCGACGTTGGAGGAGGTAGCTGTGAACCAAGGCAGGTAGCCGAGCACCTTCCAGGTTGCATAGGTATCACCCGAGAAGCCGATCTGATAGCGGTGGCTGCCGATTCCTCCCCATCTGTGATAGATTACGGGACGGCGGGCATAGATACCCTCGCTCTCGCTCTGGCGCACCATGTCATTGAAGAAGGTGTAGTTCAGCCAGAATGTGTTGCTCAGGTTCGGAACATATTTGCTGAGCTTCCACTGCTGCCAGTCAAGCCACCAGAAATCGACTCCCTGGCGCTCGAAGGGACGGATCACGGAATTGAAATATGCATCAGCCCAGGCCTCGTCGTCAATCCTGAAAGGAACAGGGGCCTTGCTGCCGTCCTCCTTGATGTAGCCCTTAGGCCCATCATAATCGGAAGTTCTTGAAAGATAATCCTTTACAAATCTGTCGTAAGGCTCCTCATAAGGCTGTATGCCGGAAGCCGGATGAAGGTTGAGAGTGGTCTTGAGACCGAGATTGTGAAGGTCCTGGAGACAGTTTGAAGGATTAGGGAAGAGTTTCTTCTGCCAGGTATATCCTGTCCAGCCCACTCTCTGCCCGAACTCATCCTTCGGAGAATCTTTTTTGGTAGTGAGGGTCCAGGTCTCGTGCCAGTCCATATCGAGAACCATCACGTCAATAGGAATGCTGAGCGAGCGCATCTGCTTTCCGAGGCCGACGAACTCAAAATCACTGTACTGCCAGTAACGGCACCACCAGTATCCGAGTGTGTATTTCGGAGGGAGGGGAATCTGACCGCCGATCTTCACGAAATCGGAAACGGCAGCCTTGTAGTCGTGTCCGTATGCGAACATATAGAGGTCCTGGCGTTCACCCGGCTCACGTGTTCCGACCCAGTTTTTCCAGTCGGACTCCACCGGCACGAAGACGTGCCTGTCGCTCTCGTCGATGATGGCCCAGCCGTCGCGGGATGCCACTCCCCTGTCGAAGATGTTCCTGTCGGTGGTTCCGTCATTGCGGTCGAGGGTACGGGTGGTTCCGAGAAGGTTGCCGCTGTCGTCCATGCCCGGATGCCAGGTCACAGTGCGCACGCCCTTCTTTGCGGAAGGATCCGCCATCGTGAATGTCACGGTGAGATTGTTCTCGTCGAACTTGCCGTCTCCGGTATACGTCAATGTCAATGCTGATGTCCTGATGGTCACCTTCTTGCCGGATTTCTTCACGGAGTACTGAGGCACAGGCATCTTCCTGTTCACAATTCCCAATGTGGCCCTGTCCTCGAACTTGCCGTCCTCAGCCCATTCCATGCGGACAAGACGGTCTCCGAGCATTGTGAAGCGGGCATTTCCAGCCACTACCACTGCCTTCGGGTCTGCGAGAGGGTCCTCCGTTGCAGGAGGATTGTTGCGGAGTTCCTCCATGCCGAGAAGCCTGCGGACAAGCAGAGGGTCATTGGTGGTGATGCAGTCCACTCCGAAACCTATCATTGCCCTGATATCCTGCTCCTTGTTCACGGTCCAGACATTCACGGACATTCCGAGGTCGTGGGCTTCGGTCACCCACTCCGGATGCTTGTATATCACATTGTACTGATAGTCGATTCCGTTGATGCCCTTCCTGTGAAGCTCCGCAGGGGCGATGTCGCCGTTGAGATACTGGTTGGTGAACTCCGGAGCGAGCTTTGCAAGCCTCTCGCACATGTTCATGCTGAAGGATATGAACATCACCCTGGACGGGTCATAGAGGCCGTGCTCCCTGAGCTTCTTCAGGGTCAGGTCAACGAGGGTATTCTCCTGGTTCAGGTCGGAGTGCTTCTTGAACTCGATCACAAGAACGGTTTCAGGGAACTTCTCCCCCTGGGTGAGATACTCGTCGAGGGTAGGCATCGATGTGCCGTCGGCGAGCTTGAACTGTTTCAGAAATTCATAGGTGTTCCTGTGGATGCTCTGGCCCTGGATGCTGGCATCGTGATGCACGACGATCTCATTGTCCGAGGTAAGATGGATGTCGAACTCCGAACCCCAGAAGCCATTGTCCTGGGCAGCCTTGAGGGAGCCGATGGAATTCTCGGTCCTCAGGGCCGCATCACAATCCCAGAAGCCGCGGTGAGCGGCAATGCGTACGCTGCCCACAGCCCCGGCATTAGCCGAAAGCGATATCATCGCAGCACAGGCAAGAGCCTTGAAAAAAGTGGTTTTAGTCATATCGTTTTTAATTAAAACTTTTCAATCAAGCAAATATACCTATAAATTACGTATTAATGAAGAATTATCAATAAAAAAGAGTAACTTTGCCGAAACAAATTTTCATAAAAAATGGTCAAAATCAATATCGGAGGCTGTTCCTCCTTTGTAAAAGAATCTGATTACAAGAATTATGTTGAGAAGGCTCTTGCCGCCTATGACGTGCTCGAAGCGGAGAATGGTGCCGGAAATGATTTCCTCGGATGGAAGCATCTCCCTTCAGAGACCCCTGAGGAGCTCGTGAAGGCTTGCGAGGATGTACGCGATGACTGGAAGTCATTGAACATCGATCTCGTTGTCGTTATCGGCATCGGAGGCTCCTATCTCGGAGCAAAATGCGCCATAGAGGCCCTTTCGCACAGCTTCGCCAGGGAGCTGAGGAAGAGCGGAACACCTGACGTGGTATTCGCCGGAAACAATCTTTCAGAGGAATACACCGCCGAGCTCATTGACCTGATGAAGGAAAGGAACACCGCCTGCGTCGTCATCTCCAAGTCCGGTACCACGACCGAGCCTGCAGTAGCCTTCAGAATCGTGAAGAAGCATATCGAGGACGTTTACGGAGCAGAGGCTTCAAGGCGCATCGTGGCCGTTACCGACGCCAGCAGGGGCGCTCTCAAGACCCTCTCCACCCAGGAAGGATACAGGACTTTCATCGTTCCTGACAATGTCGGAGGCCGTTTCTCAGTCCTCACCCCTGTGGGACTCCTCCCTATCGCCCTTGCAGGCTTCGACATCAGGGCCCTGCTCGCCGGCGCGATCGAGGAAGAGAAGGCACTGGCCGTCAGATGCGAGTGCAATCCTGCCGTGAAATATGCCGCAATGAGGAATCTACTCTATTCAGAATGCGGAAAGGGCATTGAGGTGCTTGTTTCCTTCAATCCTAAGTTCCAGTATCTCGGAGAATGGTGGAAGCAGCTCTACGGAGAGTCCGAGGGCAAGGACTGCAAGGGTATCTACCCTGCTTCCGTCATCTATACCACAGACCTGCATTCCCTCGGCCAGTTCGTCCAGGACGGCTCCAGGACAATGTTCGAGACAGTTGTGACCGTGGAGAACAGCAACCGCGAGGTGGTAATCGGCTCTGACCCTCAGAACCTCGACCAGCTCAACTACCTGGCCGGCAAGCACGTTGAGCATTGCAATGCAATGGCTCAGCTCGGCACGAAGCTCGCCCATATTGACGGTGGCGTACCTCAGCTCGAAATCAGCATTGACAGAATCAACGAGAAGACCCTCGGAGCGATTTTCTACTTCTTCGAGTTCGCCTGCGGCATCAGCGCATACACCCTCGGCGTGAATCCGTTCAACCAGCCGGGAGTGGAGGCCTACAAGAAGAATATGTTCGCCCTGCTTGAGAAGCCAGGCTTCGAGGAGCAGACCAAGGCCATCAAGGAGCGCCTTGAGAAATAATTCCCGGAATGGCTGAAGATATCTTCAAGAATACGATAACGCTGGCGGATGCGGAGAGAATGTCCGGTCCGCTGGCGTTTAATCTTATGATCAAGCCCGGCGGTTCGCTCTGCAATCTGGACTGCCGATATTGTTACTACCTGGACAAATCCGGTCTGTACGGCGGCAGGGAGCCCCGTATGACGGAGGACATGCTTGAAAAACTTATCAGGAACTATCTCAGTTCCTGCGACGTTCCTGAAGTCACAATCAATTGGCACGGAGGCGAGCCTCTCATAATGGGGCTTGACTTCTACAGGAAAGCCATCGAGTTCGAGAAGAGATATGCTGAGGACAAGATAGTCCACAATACTCTCCAGACCAATGGGACCCTCCTGACATCACAGTGGGCGGATTTCTTCGCCGAGAACCGTTTCCTCATCGGCATTTCCATCGACGGCCCGGAGCACATTCACGACAGATACAGGAGCAGCAAGGCCGGCGAGCCTTCATTCAGCAGGGTAATGGCAGGCCTGAGGACATTGGTTTACGGCGGCGTGGAATTCAACACCCTGACCGCCGTCAGCAAGGCTTCCGAGAGTCACGGCCTGGAAATCTACCAGTTTCTCAAGTCCATCGGCAGCAAATATATGCAGTTCCTCCCCGTCGTGGAGAAAATCAGATATCAGAAGAATGACAGCGGAAAGGCGCTCAAGTCAGTCCGCCCCACCATTGTCAATCCTGCCGGGGAAAGCGACGGTATAGGGACCTGGTCCATCAGCGACGTGGGCTACGGCCGCCTTCTCTGCGACATTTTCGATTACTGGGTAAGGCACGATGTAGGCCGGTATTTCGTGGGCATGTTCGATGCTACACTGGCCGGCTGGGTCGGGGCAATGCCGGGAACCTGCGCATACGCCGAGACCTGCGGAGGCAACATTGTCGTGGAGCATAACGGAGACGTGTATGTCTGCGACCACTTCGTCTATCCTGAGTACAAGCTCGGCAACATCGCCACTGACAACCTCAGGGATCTCGCCGGCTGCGACGGGGCCATGGCATTCGGAATCGAGAAGCGCAATTCGCTGCCATTGCAATGCCGCCGCTGCGAGTGGCTGCGTCTATGCAACGGAGAATGCCCGAAGCACCGCTTCGACAAGGCAAAGAACGGACAGGCGGGACTCAATTCGCTCTGTGCGGGACTTCAAATGTTCTACAGGCACAGTGCTCCCGCAATGCAGAAGATGAAGGAACTGCTGGCACAGAAGCGTGCGCCGGCGGAAATAATGTTCACCGATTTCCAATAAGCATTCTTATAATTTCCACGTCTTACGCCAGGCGGATTTTGGCATATTTGAGCAGAAGAATCTTTACTCCGGAAGCGTCGAAGTCGATCTTGGCCTTGAGATCGGTCCCGCTTCCGGATATTTCTATTATTGTACCCAGGCCGAAGCGGTTGTGTTCGATGCGCTGGCCTGCTCTCAGGTCCAGAACCGATGTGAAATCCCCGGAAGGATTGCGGTCCGGCGTTCCCTGCCGCACTGCAGGAGCACTTCCTGAGGTGACTGCCCTGGACAGAGGCTTGAGATTCGAAGGAATTGTCCGGCCCTCCTTTACCGCAGGCGATGAAGAAGCGTAGCCGAAAGACATGCCGGTTCTGCCCGGCCTGCGCTCTTTCCACGACCCGGAACCGCGGCCGAAGCCGGAGCCGAAGCCGCCAAATCCCTCATCCTCATCATCGAAATCACTGTCCCTCAACGGGTTCTCGATAAATTTGGGATTGATTTCCCTGATGAAACGGCTCGGCGAATTGGATTCGTGCTTGCCGTTCCGCATTCTCGTAGTGGCGAAACTTATCTCCACAGCAGTCTTGGCCCTGGTCAGAGCCACATAGAAAAGACGCCTCTCCTCCTCGATTTCCTGTGGAGAGGCGAACATTCCTCCGGAAGGGAAGATATTCTCCTCCATCCCTGCCACGAAAACATACGGGAACTCGAGACCCTTGGAGGAATGGACGGTCATCAGGGCTATTTTATTGGAGGTATCCTCGTCATCCTTGACATCAACGGCACTCAGGAGGGAAATATCCTCGAGGAAATCACCCAGTGTCACGACAGGAAGGTCGTCATCATTGATGGATTCCACATCCACCGCCGAGCCGTCCGCAAGCATTTCCTCCTTCATTTCGTTGCGTCTGTCCTCCACGAAGCCCTGGATGCTGTTGAGGAGTTCCTCCACATTGGCTGCCCTGGTCTGGCCCTCGATGGAGTTGTCCTCCTTGAATGACGCATAAAGTCCGCATCGGGCGGAAAGTTCCCTCGCCACTGAGAACGCATCCTTGACCGGTACGGCGGCATTGGCCTCGGCAATCATTGAATGGAAGGCCAGAATCCTGGACATTGCGGCCTGCTTGAGCCCTGATGCGGCCAATGCACCTGACGAGCAGGCCTGGAACAATGATACTCCGGCATTTCGGGCAGCATTGGCCAAAGCCTCCTCCGAGGTGGCCCCGATTCCTCTGGCGGGCTTGTTGAGCACCCTGCGGAACGATTCGTCGTCATTGGGATTCACGGCGAGCTTGAGGTAGGCCATCATATCCTTCACCTCTGCACGGTCGAAGAAGGAATTGCCCGAATAAATCATATACGGGAGATTGCGCTTGCGCAGCGCCTCCTCTATGGCACGGGACTGGGAATTAGTCCTGTACAAGATTGCAAAATCCTGATACTGACAATGTTCCGAACTCATTCTCTTGATGATTGCGGAGGCGATGAGAATGGCTTCCTCCGCTTCAGTGTAGGCCTTCACCAGATGAATTCTGTCGCCTTCGTCTCCATTGGAAAAGCAGGTCTTAGGGATTCTGGACTCATTCTTCTCAATCAGGGAATTGGCCGCCCCGACGATATTCCGGGTGGACCTGTAGTTCTGCTCAAGGCGGAAGAGCCTGCACTCCGGATAATCCTTGCGGAAATTCAGGATGTTCTCGATTTTCGCTCCCCTGAACGCATAGATGGACTGAGAGTCGTCACCGACCACGCAGATGTTCCTGTGCCTCTGACTGAGTTTCTTCAGAATGAGGTACTGGGCGAAGTTGGTATCCTGGTACTCGTCCACCAGAATGTAGTCGAACCTGTCTGCAACGGAGGCCAGCGCGTCAGGGAAATCCTTGAACAAAATGTTCATGTTCAGGAGAATGTCATCGAAGTCCATCACGCCGGCAGCCTTGCATTTCTCCGCATATTTCGCGTAGATATTGCAGATTTCCGGCTTTTTGGCATGGGTGTCGTTGACTATTGCCTGGGTATTTGCCTTGTAG
>JALFFZ010000139.1 GCA_022777585.1 Bacteroidales bacterium
GAGGAAGACCTCCGAGGAATCCGGCAAGCTCGCCGATATGTCAGATGACGAGAAGGCCCAGCTTTACAGGATGATTGGTCTCGGAGCCCTCAAGTACTTCATCATCAAGGTGGATCCTAAGAAGACAATGCTCTTCAACCCTAAGGAGTCCATCGACTTCAATGGCAATACGGGTCCGTTTATCCAGTACACACACGCCCGTATCAAATCAATCCTGAGGAAGGCTGATGACCAGGGTATTTCCCACAAGGCAGCTGACGTGCTTTCTTCCATAGAGCCTTCAGCCAAGGAGACCAGACTCATAAAGCTTCTCTCAACCTATCCTGCCAAGGTTGCTGAAGCTGGTGCTGCATATTCTCCTGCTGTCATTGCAAACTATGCATACGACCTTGCCAAGGAATTCAACCAGTACTATCACGACACAAGGATTCTCCAGGAGGAGGATCAGGATGTCCGCAGGTTCAGGCTTGTCCTCATCCAGACTGTCGCCGAGGTTCTCGTGAAGGCTATGGATATCCTCGGAATCCAGCTTCCGGAGAGGATGTAATGGCTTCCATTGAACAGAAAGAGTCCGCGTATATGTTCCCGACTTCGAAAAAGGAAGTCGAGGCGTTGGGATGGGACTACATTGACGTAATACTTTTCACAGGCGATGCTTTCATCGACCATCCGTCGTTCGGAACCGCCTGCATTGCACGCTGGCTTCAGAAATGGGGCTGGCGTGTTGCCGTTGTGCCTCAGCCTAACTGGAGGGATGACCTTCGGGATTTCCGCAAACTTGGCAGACCAAGACTTTATTTCGGGGTCAATGCCGGTGCGATGGACTCAATGGTCAATCATTATACCGCTTCCAAGAGGCTCAGGCACGATGACGCATATACTCCGGAAGGAAAGTTCGGACAGCGGCCTGACTATGCTGTGACCGTATATACCAGAATCCTGAAGGAGATTTACCCGGATGTGCCGGTGGTAATCGGAGGTGTTGAGGCTTCGCTCCGGAGACTGACCCACTATGATTACTGGAAGGATTGCCTCATGCCGTCCATTCTGGAGTCCTGTGGGGCGGACTGGCTATGCTACGGTATGGGAGAGAGGCCTATGCTGGAGCTGACCAGGGGGATTGAGGCCGGCCGGGGCAGAAGGGAGATGCAGAAGATACCGCAGATAGCCTTCAGGGCCAGCGGAAGCCCGAAGCCGGGCGAAGGGGTCACTGTCCTGCATTCATTCGAGGAATGCCTGAAGAACAAGCGTGCCTTTGCCGAGAACTTTCATCATATTGAGACATTGGCCAATATGATGCATCCGGACATTATCCGCGAGGGCTGCGGAGACGGATACGTCCAGGTCAATCCCCCCTATCCTCCGGCCACGCAGGAGGAGATGGATTCGTACTGGGATTTGCCTTTCACAAAACTTCCTCATCCGAGGTACAAGGGCAAGAGAATCCCGGCCTACGATATGATAAAGTACTCCATCACTACTCACAGGGGCTGTTTCGGAGGCTGCAATTTCTGCACAATCGCCGCCCATCAGGGCAAATTCATACAGTCCCGCTCGGAGGAATCCATTGTAAGTGAAGTCAGGGGTCTGCTCAATGTGCCCGGTTTTGCCGGGAATATTTCCGATCTCGGTGCCCCGACCGCCAATATGTACGGGATGAGGGGGAAGAACCAGGAGCTGTGCAATGTCTGCCGGCGCAAGTCCTGCCTCTATCCTGCTCCTTGTCCGAATATGGACAGAGACCATACGCGGCTGCTTAAGCTATATGGTAAAGTGCTATCTGTCAAGGGAATACGTCACGCCTACATTGGCAGCGGCATCCGTTATGACCTGTTCTTGACGGAGAAAGGCTTCGTGGATGCTTCGTCCCGGCCTTATTTCCGTGAACTGGTGCTGAATCACACTTGCGGCCGTCTGAAGGTGGCTCCTGAACATACTGAGGACAGGGTGCTGAAATATATGGGCAAACCGTCTTTCAGACTGTTCGACAGGCTCAGAATCGAGTTTGACAAGCTGACACGGGAGGAGGGCAGGAAGACCGGGCTTGTGCCTTATTTCATCTCCTCGCATCCTGGATGTACAATGAGGGATATGGAGAGACTGGCCTCGAATCCTTCATTGAGAGGTCTCTATATGGACCAGGTTCAGGATTTCACGCCTACTCCGATGACCACATCCTCCGTGATGTTCTATTCCGGGCTTGACCCCCGTGACATGAAGCCGGTTTTCTGCGAGCATGATATGAAGAAGAAACAGCTGCAGAAATCATTCTTCTTCCGTAAGCAGCGGTAAGTATTGGCTCCGGACGGCGTAGCCGCCCGTGGCTCCGTGAACGGTGAGGGGCCCGCCGCAAAGCGGTGGGAGGGATAGCACCGAAGGTGCGTACCGGTCCGGAGCCAATGCTTACCGCTGCTCCGGCATGATCTTTTCAACATTGTTGAAAAATTTTTCGTCAAACCCTTTCACAATTCCAAAACTATATCTAATATTGCAGCCCGAAACCTGAACATTGGACAAAGGTGAAATTCGAGAACAATAATTGAAAAATTTCTGTGTTATGGCAGTCAATCAGAAGAAGCGAGCTGTTGTGAGTTATGAGAATATGTCAAGCGAACTGGCGGCGGCTTTTGCAGAGAAATATCCCAAGGGATTCAATGATTATTTTCCGGACCTCATCAAATATGACAAGCCGGACGGTTCCTGCTTCTATGCAGTGACTGTAGAAATTCCAGACGCAATCTATCTTGTCAAGATCAAGGTGAAGACAGATGATGCCGATGACATCAAGAAATGGCTCGACGAGACAGACGATGATGGCGACGGAGAAGGAGGAGAGGGAACACCGGATGATACCGGATCGACTCTTCCGGATGACAACATTGCCCAGTATTCAGCTGGGGATGATGATTCTTCGGACGCATAGAGGCATCGGTGACATATTGACGCATCAGGTTCCGAGGCTCAGCCCCCGGGACCTTTTTTGATACAAGGACTCATTTCCCGCGGATTGCTCCGCATCAGGCGTATTCCAATGGATGGCATAAAGAAGATACGGAACTTCTTCAGAAGAAGACTTGCTGCTTTACGGGACTCTCTGCGGAGTGTCTCGGAGAAGAACAAGCTTCTCGTACTTTCACTCGCTGTAGGTATCTGCAGCGGGCTGGCTGCCGTACTGCTCGAAACACTTGTGGAGACCATTCACCATTGGCTGACCTCCTGGTTCAGCGGCTCTGCGGACAACTATCTCCTCCTCGTCTATCCGGGATTGGGAATGCTCCTGTCCCTGCTCATTGTCAGGTACGTAGTCAAGGATAAGATTGGTCACGGAGTCACGAAGGTGCTTGTCGCCGTGTCAAAGAACGAGTCCAGAATCAAGCCGCACAATATGTGGTCCTCCATTGTGACCAGTTCCCTGACCATCGGATTCGGAGGCTCCGTCGGAGCGGAGGCGCCAATAGTATATACGGGAGCCGCTATCGGTTCCAATTTCGCCCGCTGGATGGGAATGTCCTACAGGAACATCACCATTCTTCTCGGCTGCGGAGCGGCTGCTGCGGTGGCAGGTATCTTCAAGGCCCCTCTGGCCGGAGTGCTCTTCACATTGGAGATTCTTCTCTTCAATATTTCAATGACATCGATGATGCCTTTGCTGCTGTCCTCAGTGTCGGCGACAATGGTATCCTACATTTTCCTCGGTGACTCGCTCCCTTTCGAATGCACCCTGACACCTTTCACCCTGAAGAACGTGCCGTTCTACATTCTGCTCGGCTTCTTCTGCGGTGCTGTATCGCTTTACTTCCTGCGGACCACATTGTCTCTGGAGGACAGGCTGGGCAAGTTCAAGAACCCTTATGCGAAATGGGCACTTTGTGCCGCAGGCCTCGGTCTGCTGATCTTCCTCTTCCCTCCGCTTTACGGCGAGGGATATGATGCGCTCAGCCCTCTTCTGAACGGACAGCCGGTATCCTACGATGGGGAAACCATTCTGGCATTCATGCTCAGGACACCCTGGCTTGTGCCCGTTTTCTTCGCATTGATATTGATTCTCAAGGTATTCTCGATGACATTGACCAATGCAGGAGGCGGAGTCGGAGGTACTTTCGGACCTACGCTTTTTGTCGGCGCCATTGCCGGCTTTCTTCTCGCAAGGGTGACGAACCTGATTCTCGCAGGCTCATCATTCACTGTGCCTGAGCAGAACTTCGTTCTCGTGGGCATGGCCGGACTTATGGCGGGAGTGATGCAGGCCCCGATGACTGCAATCTTCCTTATTGCCGAGATTTCAGGAGGTTATGAGCTTTTCATCCCGCTTATCATCACTGCGACAATATCCTTCGGTACTATCCGCATCGTGGAGAAATACTCAATCTACACAAAGCGAATAGCAAAGAGCGGGGAACTCCTGACGCACGACAGCGACCAGGCAGTCCTGACATTGCTGAAGACTTCCGACCTCATCGAGACGAACTTCAAGACAGTCCGTATCGATGCCACTCTGGGAGAGTTCGTTCAGGTAATCGCGACTGCCAGGAGAAACATCTTCCCGGTAGTGGATTCAAGGCGGCATTTCCAGGGCTATGTGGCTCTTGAGGACGTCAGGAGGGATATGTTCCGGCATGAGCTGTATGACAAGATGCACGTTTACAACTATATGAAATCCTCCCCGGCGTACGTTTATGAGGATGAGAAGATGGACAGTGTCATGAAGAAGTTCGAGAAGACTGATGCCTGGAACCTTCCCGTGGTCAAGGAGGACAGAACCTACATCGGCTTCGTGTCCAAGTCGAAAATCTTCTCGGCGTACAGGGATGAGTTGAAGGTGCTGTCACAAGACTGATAACCCGGTTCCGCCCGGCGGGACTGACGAAGCGATTATTCTATGAACAGTATTTACGTGAATCATATCGCCAGGGCCCTTGAAATAAAGGACTGGCAGGTAGAAAACTGCGCCGCCCTTTTCGAGGAGGGTTGCACCGTGCCATTCATCAGCCGTTACCGAAAGGAAAAGACCGGCGGGCTGGATGACGAGCAGGTCGCCGCCATCCGGCATTGGACAGATGTGTTCGCTGAGATGGAGAAGAGGAAGGCCTCCATTCTTGGGACAATCGAGTCGCAGGGGAGTCTCACACCCGAACTCAGGATTGCCGTGGAGAATTGTGTCAATGCTTCCGAACTCGAGGACCTCTATCTGCCTTACCGTCCGAAGAGGCGTACCAGGGCAGTTGTGGCAAAGGAGGCCGGCCTGGAGCCGCTGGCTGAGCTTATGTAT
>JALFFZ010000040.1 GCA_022777585.1 Bacteroidales bacterium
GCGAATAGGGGATTAAGCCCGTAAGTGATGCCGGTAATAATGCCTGCGGGGTAGCCTATGATGGCATTTCTGCTTAACTTCGCGTTCATTTCATCTGAACCTTTCATTCATTCCGGCGGCGGTTTCAATCAAAAAAAGTGCCGGACATCCTTGCGGCGGGGGAGTATTCAACATTGTTTTTTGCGATAAAGAATTAAAAGCATATCTTTGCCGCCCCGGATGCAGATATAAGATTATCCCCAGTGTTGCAATGAAATTTATTTTTCAATTTTTGATCATTATGGTGTTTGCGTTCGTCGGAGAATTGCTGCACCATTTCATTCCGCTCCCCATTCCGGCCAGCATCTACGGAATCCTGCTCCTTTTCCTTGCCTTGGAGTTCAAAATTCTGAAAGTCAAGGATATAAAGGAAACAAGCTCGTTTCTTATCGCGATAATGCCCATTATGTTTCTTCCTCCGGCAGTAGGGATTGTGGAGTCCTGGGGGCTTATCAAGGGTTCCTGGCTCCCTTATGTGCTGGTGATAGTGGTAAGCACCGTAGTCGTGATGGCGGTCTCGGGCCTTGTGACTCAGATGATTGTGAGAAAAGGAGGGCGGAAATGACTGAGCTTATACGGAATTCGGCATTTCTTGGAGTGCTGATAAGCCTTGCGTCGTATGCGATAGGTATATGGCTGCGCAATAAGACGCGTTTGTCTTTTCTGAACCCGCTCCTGATCTCGATTATCCTGGTCATCGCCTTTCTGAGCCTCAGCGGGATGAGCTACGAGACTTATGCCTCGGGCTCCTATTCCATCAGCTTTCTGCTGACACCTGCAACCATCTGCCTTGCCGTGCCTCTGTATGAACAGTTCAATCTGCTTAAGAAGCATTGGAAGGCCGTGATTGCGGGCATCGTTTCTGGCGTTGTCTCCAGTCTCGTGTGCATACTGCTGCTCTCGCAGCTGTTCCGCTTCGACCATCAGACTTATGTCACCTTCCTGCCGAAGTCGATAACCACGGCCATAGGAATGGATGTGGCGGCCGAACTCGGGGGCTATGTCCCTCTCGCTGTTGTGGTCATAGTCATTACCGGTGTGCTGGGCAATGTCATTGCTGAGGGCGTGCTTAAGCTCTTCAAGATCGAAGAACCCATTGCCAAGGGCATAGCAATCGGCTCCAGTTCCCACGCCGTGGGGACTGCCAAGGCTATGGAAATCGGTCCGGTCGAAGGCGCGATGAGCAGTCTCTCCATTGTCGTCTGCGGCCTCCTTACGGTAATCGGCGCGTCGTTGTTTTCCGTCTTTATTCCTTCATATTGATATGCATTGAATATGGGACGCTTTGAGAACATAGACAGACTGTTTCGGCTTTACTACAGGCCTCTGTGTCTATATGCGACCCATTATCTGAAGGATCCGGATGCCGTCGAAGACATCGTCCAGGATGCATTCGAGGCATTGTGGGAAAAGATGGCTGTCAGTGACATCCAGTCTCCCAAATCGTATCTCTATGCAAGCGTGCGCAATTCGTGCGTCAGCAGAATGAGAGCGGCAAACCGCCTCCTGGAAGACATCCGTCCTGAGGACTTGTCGGAATTCATAAGTGACGAGGAGGCCGTGGACAGGTCGTTCTCTGAGTCTGCTCTCTGGAAGGCGATAAATGATCTTCCCAAGAAGAGACGTCAGATGCTTTTGATGGAGAAGCGTGACGGAATGAGCTGTGCTTTCATCATACTATGGATGCAAGCTTAAAACCGATGCCAAGGGAAAGCTTCTTACCGCGACGTTCCCCGATGAAGATATCGACTTCATTATCTCTTTGATTGAAAAGGCTTTGGATGTAAATATCACAGTGGAATGATGAAGAGGACAGTCAGCATAATATCCATATTCCTTTTGTGCTTTTCTCTGTCAGCACAGGACTCCCTATCCATCAAGAGCCAGATTGACGCTCTGCAGAAGCAGTATGACGTGAATTTCGTATATGATCCGGGTATCATACAGGGAATCGACTCGGAAGAGATTACCCTTTCTGGCAAGAACATTAAAAAGGACCTTTCAGCTGTTTTCAGCGGTACCGGCATAGACTGGGAGCTCAGAAAGAATTTCGTAGTGCTCTCTAAGGAATATGAACAGGAGCTGTCATCAAATATAGATACACTTGAGGCAGCCAGGATAACTACGGACAAACTGAGAAGAGCCAACCGCACCCAGACCGGCCTGAACCATCTCGATGCATCCAAACTGCTTTCAGGATATGCTGTAATGAGTACCCCGGACATTGTGAAGGTGCTTCAGACGATGCCGGGAGTAGCATCGGGTTCCGAGCTCATGTCCGGTCTCTATGTCCACGGCGGAACCGGCAGCGACAACCTGTATCTTTTAGACGGCGTTCCTCTCTATCAGGTGAGCCACCTTGCCGGACTGTTCTCGTCGTTCAACAGCGACATTGTCGAGTCTGTCGATTTTTATAAGAGCGGCTTCCCGGCAAGATATGGAGGGCGACTGTCTTCTGTCGTGGATGTCAACACAAAAGCCGGTGACTTCAACGAATACCATGGTTCATTCTCGATTGGGCTTATCGATGGACGATTCAACATCGGTGGCCCTATAGTAAAAGGGAAGACATCGTTCAACCTTTCGCTACGCCGCTCCTGGCTTGACGTGGTCACCGTTCCGACCTTTGCAATAATAAATGCGGTCAACAGGAAATATGGCGAGAAGACGTGGTTCGGCTATTCCCTCTGGGATGTCAACGGCAGCATTACCCACAAATTCTCGGAAGACAACGTACTCCGTCTCAACCTGTACAATGGTCAGGACAGGATGAAATTGTCTAATAAGTCTCTCCCTACAGATGACGACCCTTCAACCGACATCTCATCCGTGAAGGTCAATTGGGGCAATTCGCTTGCTTCCCTTGACTGGAACTGGAGGTTCGATGACAAGATGAGCATGCGCTCGATGCTGTATTACACCCGCTACAATGGGAAGATGGCATACGGATATGAGGACAGGTCCAATGACACCAAAGTGTTCTCCGGTGACAAAGAGGAAAGCGGGAACATCTCTCGCGTTCAGGATATCGGCTTGAAAACCGACTTCTGGTGGATGCCCGCAGAGAAGCATCTGGTCCGTTTCGGCGCTTCCGTTCAGCCACACTTCTACAGGGCGGAAAGGTATGCTGAATATTCAAGGTATGTTGACGGAAATGAGATCCCTGACAGTACGGCTTCCAATGGGGCAAAATACTATGGGACTGAATTCTCTTCCTATATCGAGGATGAGATGAAGCTCACCGGCTGGATGAGTCTCAATGCAGGTCTTCGTTATTCGGCGTATCAGACAGGGAGGAAGGTGTACCATAGTCTCGAGCCTCGCGCAGCATTGACGTTCAGCGTCCATCCATCTGTCGATATACGTGCGTCGTACTCGGAGATGTCTCAGTTCAACCATCAGGTGTCATCTGTCTATATGGATCTTCCGACCAATCTCTGGATGCCGTCCACGGAGTCGGTAAGGCCGATGCGCTCACGTCAGGTCGCAGCCGGAGTATATGCCCGCTTGCCTGAGAATATGAGCCTCTCGGTCGAAGGCTACTGGAAGACGATGTCAGGGCTCATCGAGTATGTAGGCAAGTCCACGCTGTTCCCACCTATCGACAGCTGGGAATCGCAGTTTACCTCGGGTAAAGGCAGGACTTGGGGCGTGGAAATACAGTATCAATGGGTGACAGCTGTGGATAATCTTGATTTTTCATATACCTTGAGCTGGTCGCAACGAAACTTCGAAAAGATATGGAACGGATGGTATGCGGACCGTTTTGACAACAGGCACAAGATCAATGTCAGCTACACCCGCAAGTTTACCAAGAGGTTCGACGCATACATAGCCTGGTGCTGGCATTCGGGCAACCGTATGACCGTTGCCGACTATATGGTTGACACGAGACATGTTTTCACAATGGGTGATAAACCTGTGAAAGTCGAGATGGAAGGATTTGCCGTAAGTGAAATCCCATTCTATACACGTCCGAACAATGTCAAGATTCCGGATTATCACCGTATGGACCTTGGCTGCAACTGGCATAGGGTGACCAAACGCGGCAACGAGAGTATCTGGAACCTGAGCATCTACAATGTTTACTGCCGTATGAATCCGTTCTACGCCGTTGTCGGGAGGAACGGAATGTACAGCTCGGAAATCAAGGCAAGAGCGTACGGCCTTGTCCCTATCATCCCTTCATTCAGTTATACTCTTAAATTCTAGGAAGTTATGAAATATATCATAAAAATATTGCTGGCTGCGGCAGCGTCCGCATCGCTGCTATCCTGTGAGAGGGAGTTCAAACTCAAAGGCCTGGATACGCAGCCTCGTGCCTTCATCGAGTTTCTCCCATGCGGGGATGACTCCTCCATGGTCAAGCTTCTGCGTGCATATCCGTCGCAGATGATGATTGAAGATCAGAGTCTGAACAGTTTTGTGGAGGATGTCTCTGCCGCTGTCAGCATCGAGGTTGACGGAGTGCCTGTCACAGCGAAGAATGACAGCATATCTCTTGCTTATGTACACAGGAAGTTCAATCCGGGAGAGACTGTCACCGTCAGGGTTGACCTGGGAGATGGATGCATAGCTGAGTCGGAGACGGTGATACCTCCGGCAATCAGGGATTTCAGGTTTTCGAGAATCAATGAGGATGTTGTCCTGGACTATTGCGCCGATCAGTATCCTGAATATATGGCGATTGTTCCGGATTACATTGTTACGCTGGAATCAACGAATGAAGCCGGTGAGACTACCACGACAGTGAGGCACGGTGGGTATGTCCTGCATTTCGATACGGAACGCAAGAGCGATATCGCCAACGATATGGTCAGCCGGCTACGCAGTCTGAGATTCGGTCAAAGCTGTATTTACTACTGGAAAAACTCCGATTCGGAAAAGCTGGAGAACGGTTGGCGCAGAATGCGTTTCCATATATTTTCGCCTTATTATTATGTCAATGTCTATGAATATGATCAGGTCCGTACAGAATGGCGTGTGGACGAAACTACCGGTGAGCGGGTTGCTGTTACTGAAAATATACATAAGAAGGAAACGTATGAGCACGAATTCCATATCTGCGGCATCCACGAAGACCTGTACAGGTATATGAACAACCAGCTGGACATGGCGGACAATGACTATGGACATCAGGGCCTTGCCCCTACGGTCTTCAACTGGACAAACGTGAAGGACGGCTTCGGCATCGTTGCCGGAATGAGTTGCGTCTCCACCGGATGGTTTCAGTTCGAGGAATAAGAATAGATATTGCGTATCATAATGAAGCAGCGGTTTTATACGATGAACGGCAATTCTTGCGGACCTTACCTGTCTTTTGGTCAATGAGAAACGGCGATTCAGGAACATCCGGGATCAGTTCAGCCATTCCCTCAAGCTTGCCACAGGCGCGAAGAATCTTGATAAGGGTGCAGATGTTAAGGTCTGTGACAGTTCCAGCTTCTATTCTCTTGATGGATGCAAT